>NZ_JAUBRM010000197.1:0-3524 GCF_036701905.1 Microcoleus sp. MON2_D5 | reverse complement strand
GACCATTGCCGTTCTTGATAAACGTGAGCTACTCTCACAGCGAGCGCACTTTTTGACCTGCTTAGTCTAAACTCCAATTTAGTCTAAAGAAGGGGAAGGGGAAAGAGGAAGAGGGAAAAGGTTGATAAATCCTAGGCACTTTAGGATTTATCAACCCGCTCTTTCTAGACGCGATCACGACTCAGCGGCAAAATACATATTGTTAAAAATTCATAATCAATATTGACATTAAGATTATAGATGTGTTATTGTTTTTCGTGATAGGGCGATATATTGACCCAGTGCAAGTGCTGCCATAAGTGCGCTCGGCTAGATTTGCTAGCTAGTAGCTAAGTAAATTGGGAAGTCGATTCAAGGGAATTGGCATTTCAAATTTAATTAAACAGGACTTACGCAAAGCCTCTACATATAGCGTTTTGTAGGGGCAATCCCTCCGTGGTTGCCTCTATCCATAGGATTGTTGCGTCCAGGACTATTGAATATACCCTAATCCCCTCGTCTTTGGTATGATGTGCGGACTCATTTAATAAAATTAAAATCCAGCTATGAATATTTTTGTACTTTCTTCACGGGCTTTAGTCTCAAGTGTATCCTGGGATCCTGTTTTTGAATTAGAAAATATTGTTGTACGAACCTGCAACGCACAACTTTTGGTACCATCTGCCCGCGATGTATTCCAGTGGTCATCCACACTTTATCCGCTAGCCGGTCGAATACTCCGTAAAGCGGTTAAGTCTACTACAGGTGTATATAATTTACCACTTTTACCTCAATTGTCAGACAAACCCAATGTTTTACTGATGATTGGGATATCAGGAGCAGATCTGGAACTACTCTCAAGTATACCTAAGTGGAGGGAGCGTTTTGATGTTGTCATCGCTTATATTTTCGATTCTTGGGCACCGGCAATTTATTCAAAAAATGTCTATCATTTAGATCATTTATTCGTTGCACTTCCAGAAATTATAGATGAACTGAAACAAAGTTTTGGTATACCAGTATCGCTGATCCCTTTTGCTGCTGATGTTCTCGTTCAGGGTTCGTGTCAACTCAAGCGTTCAATAGATTTAACAAGCTTCGGGCGGATACCCTCACAGTATGACACTGTGTTTTTCAATAAATTTAATCAACCTGGTTCCGAACAAATTTACTATAAATCTACGCCCAGAACAGAAGAGCTATTTCCGAAATTGCCTTACGAAATGCGTAGAGACGAGCCAGATACTCGGCTGCTATTTCACATTCTCAGACATAGCAAACTCACCTTGGCATTTGACACGCTCTATCCTGGTATGCGTCGGTTTCCTTACTCGTTTATTACACTGCGTTGGTTTTATGGTACTGCGACTGGCGGTGCGGTAGTTGGGAAGCGTCCAACTACACATCTAATGGATGAGTTGATGAATTGGGAAGATGCTACTATTGAGTTGCCCGATGACCCGCAAAAAAGTGTTGAATTCATTAATGAACTTTTACAGGACGAAGTGAGGCTTAATTCTATATACAAACGCAACTATGTTGAGAGTTTAGCCCGTCACGATTGGAGGCATCGGATTCAAAGTATGCTGGAAGCTGTGAAAATTCCCCTACCGCAGGGACTGCTGGAAGAATTGTCACAGATGAAGATGATTCATGAAAAAATGGTCAGCCGATTTTAGATTTGGGATTTGGGATTTAGGATTGGAGAATTACTCCTGTCCTGAGTCTGCGAAGGAATGAATCTGGGGTGCCCGGGACTAAATTGCTTGATTGCAATGCCAGAGCTGATTGTAGAGAAATAAAAGTGAGAGATTTGAATGGGATTCCGATCGACTTGGCCGTCGATTTATTCACCGCCCTAATTGGCAATACTTTGTTCGCGCTTTCCAGCGGAACTGAGTAGAGACGACTTAGTTTTTTCGGCGTTGCTGATTTACGGTATGAAACGTTAAATATGCCCGTCCTAGAAACCAGTATCCACAAAGCTTTTGGATTTTAAAGTTATTTTTTTCATACCCTGATTCAGCAACGCCAAAAAATTTTCAATTTTCTCAAAATCCCTCGAACCTCTGCGGTGCTAGTAACGATTCAACCTCCCAGGCGTTGACCTAGAAGGTTGAATTTACCACGGAGACTAAAGCTTAAGACAATCTTGTTATCCCTATCAAAACTGCAAACTCATGAAAATTCCATCATGGCCCGCGTGCTTTCCTTAAACCCCTTCAATTATTTTCTAAAGTCTCTGTTTTCTCTAGCTCTATTTGTAAAAGGAACACGATACGCTGCCAAAACATTTTTAGACAATAATCTAAGAACTTCCCAAGGACAATCTAACAAAGTAACAGGCAGACATTTTTGATATACCCACTCCCAAAAACCAATTGCTTCTCCCTCAACTCCCGCTGTTGCAGTATCAGGCATTTCAACACCATAGCAGCTACAAATTTCTGACCATTTAGAATAAGGGGCGGATGGATATAATACTTTGCCCTCTATAGATGTTGGATAATAAATTTTGCCAGCTAATACACCTTCAGGAAAATACATAACTTCGTCCATAATCATTATGACGCCGTTAGCCGGTATATCTTCCATAGTAAATTCAGTGCCATCACTTGTGAAGCGCTTATCTAATTGGTTGTATTTTTTCAGTTTTTTAGACTGTTTGTCAAACCCTTTAAATTTCATAATTTTATTTTTTGTAATTCGACGTGGCGACCGAAAGCCCAAGCTGTCTCCGCCCACAGCTTACGGTTGTAAGTTAGTTTTTCGCTAACCCAGTGTATCAAAATAGTTCAACCTCCCAGGCGCTGACCTGGAAGGTTGAATTCACCACTTGGGACTAAAGCTTGAGACAATCTTGATATCCCTAACAAAACTGCAAACTCATGAAAATTCCATCATGGCCCGCGTGGCTTCCTTATCCTATCTCATTGTTGAGAGGTTTTGGGCTTACTTACGCTTTCACTTCTACGGTTAAAGGTCAGTTTCCCGTACAGTCGGCTGAAGACCTTGCCGCTATTTTAATTGGGGGTTGGATTTGGGTAGCGATTCTATTTAGTTGGTTGCACTGGTTTTCTGTCTTTGCGGCAAATCTACTGCTGACACATTTACCTCAAAAACCTTCACTGGATAATTTTCGCCAGCGTTTAACTGCTTGGTCGAACACAAAGCAGGCACACTGGAAAGAAGGGTTAAATGCCTTCATTATTAGCTTCGTGACATCTATTTTCGTAGTATGTGTTGTATTTTCGGTAGTTCCTGCGCCTAGCAGACAGGAAGCCTACAACAACGACTCTTACGAACTGAGACAGTTCATGATTCACGTAAGGTTTACTCTAATTCTGATCGGAATGGCTATAGTTTCCGCCTACTTCTATCAATACGATCTGTGGGCCCGTCAGCGAAAAGCTGCCAAGCAAGAGAGACAATTACAGAATTCCAGCGCACCTGCTGCAAAGCAAAAAAGGCGTTGCATAATTAGAGTATGAATAGAGGGAATCACCATGCCATGTCCTGAGTGCAAATCAACCCATATCCGTAAA
>NZ_JAUBRM010000040.1:0-64861 GCF_036701905.1 Microcoleus sp. MON2_D5 | reverse complement strand
GCCGCTTTTATCAACAAGGTATGCGGGCTGCAACCCTTATCCAGTCTATTTCATAGACCTCTTTGTCACCCTCCCAGGTCTGTTTGAATCAAGGAGTGAAAATAGTTACCTCCTGTATCCAGCCGATTCTGTCCCGCTTCGCGATCGGGGTCAAGTCGATAAATGCGGTACACAGACTTACATTTGGCAGCATCCCTTTTAATAGTTACCTCGTGATTTGTGCTGACGTGCAGCGTTCGCAAACCGGCAAGACCTTCTACCCGCTGTTTTATGTATTCTTCTGCGGTTACTCGTCGGGGAGTTTCACCTCGAAATTCTGAGTAGTCGATATCTATTTCGTCTGCTAGATGCGATCGGAATTTTTGCCAGTCTTGGGCATCGATCGCATGGGCAAATGCTACGATCGTATCTACGACCGCAGCGCGATCGATAATCCAGCGAATTTTTCGCAGTTCGTGCATAAAAAATAAATTTTGTGAGTTGTGAGTTCAAAAGTTTTTAATTTTTAACCGCGGATGAACGCGGATAAATGCCGATTGTTTATCTTGATTCTATCCCTTGACTCCAGCAGCAGTTTCTGTTGGCACAATGTATTTTTGCAAGAGCAAAAATAGTCCTAAAACTGGAACAATAGAAATAATAGAACCCGCCGCAACTAAACGCCAATCTAAAGAAAAGGTCCCGGCTAAATTGGCTACCCCTAAAGGTAAAGTGTAATATTCCGGTCTGTCTAAAACTAGCAGCGGCCACAGAAAGTCGCTCCAAGAACCGATAAATACGAAAATTCCTAGAGTGACTAAAGCTGGCTTAATTGCCGGAATCATGACGTGCCACCAAATGCCTAATTCACTGCAGCCGTCGATGCGGGCGGCTTCTTCTAGTTCTTTTGGAACTGCTAGAAATGCTTGTCGTAATAAAAATATGCCGAAGGCTGAGGCTAGTCCGGGAAAGATTACCCCTAAATAACTATTTTTTAGTCCGAGTTGTACAGTCAATATGTATAGGGGAATCATGACTATTTGGAAAGGAATCATAATTGTGGAAATGATTGTGATTAAGATGGCTTCGCGGCCGCGAAATTTGAGTCTGGCTAAGGGGTAAGCGGCGAGGGCGCAAAAGAGGACGTTGATGCTAACTGTGAGGCCGGCAATTAGGGTGCTGTTGAACAGGTAACTGCCGAAGGGGTTGGTTTGCCAAACTTTGATGAAGTTTTCGAGGGTTGGCTGTTGTGGCCACAGTTGCGGGGGAAATTGAAAGATGTTTTCGTTGGGGGATTTGAGGGAGGTACTGAGCAGCCACAGCAAGGGAAACAGCATTAAAAGTGCGATCGCGCTCATGATGCTGTACGTCCACAGGGTGTTCCACGGCGAGGGAGTGTCGTTTGGGGAATTTGGTTTTTTAGTTTTGAGATTGTTCATTGTTGGGATATGATAATAAGTCCTTGCTTCGTGAGAAGCCTTGTTGTCCATAAGGGGATTATTGCCATGAAACCGTTTATTTACGAAACTATGTACATTCTGCGCCCTGATTTGGGTGAAGAAATGACAGACCAGGCGATCGCTAAATATCAAACTATTTTGCGCGATCAAGGTGCTGAAAACATCGAAACTCAGCACCGTGGCAAGCGCCGTTTGGCTTACGAAATCGGCAAGCACCGGGACGGAGTATACGTTCAAATGAACTATACAGCTCCGGGCGCTGCAATTTTCACCCTGGAGCGCGCGATGCGTCTGAGCGAAGAAGTGATTCGCTATTTGACAATCAAGCAAGATGTGCCAGATGCACCTGAAGCGGAAGCTGAAGCGGAAGTCGCCGAGTAGCATTCGTGTCAACTTAACGTCTTATGTAGTACCAGTCTACTGTTTGACGATTAGGGCCGCTTATTCCCCGGCTACGCATTTCTTAAGGGCTACCCTGTACACACAACTTGAAAAACTAACGTCAGAGCCTTTCGCTCCCCGTGGCATCCTCCTGAAAAAGAGGCTAGGGGGATATCTGGAATTGTGGGTACAGCATAGTTTCTTAAGGGCGGGACTTGAGGTTGATTGAAATTATAGGTGAATGGGCGATTGTTTTTCTAGGGGAGGACGATCGCTCTTTTTTGTGGGGAGGCTGCTGGGACTTAATCTATTTTTATCAACAAAGAAAGCTCGCTTTTTGAGGATGGCGAGGGCGATTCACTTAGACCAACTCTATTATCTAGTTGACTACAAAAAACTTGACTATGCTTGAGCATAGCTGCTTAATCATTGTAAATCTAATTGTGATTCGCTATTTATTAAATTTACTGTTAACTAAGCCAAACTCGACTTCCTTGAGAGGCCAAATTCTGCATCTATAACTCTGAACCAAATTATAAAGTTATTTTGGCGACTAGCAATTAGGTAGCCGCTAAAATGTGGCTCTTAGAAGAGGAATATTGTCAAATTTTGCCAACTGCTGCTTGAGGTTGGGTCTGAATCAACTAGCCCAAGCTCGATCGCACTCCCTGCAACCTCGATCGAGATTCTCGCCCCATAGCCCCATTGTAAAGTTTTGTGACAATTTTAATTTGGTAGCTTTAGATACAGAATTGTCTGTTATAGTGATAGAAGAGAAGAAAAAACCAGCCCAACATTAATCTAAAGAATACCGAGGAACTCCCTATGTCTACCGAAAATCAAGCTCGCTCTCTGATGATGCGCCACCACCAACTGGTGAAGAACCGCCAGCAATCCATGCTCAACCGCACCGCCACCGAAGTCGGGATGGAAGATACGCACTACTGGGGTCACATTCAAGGCAAACCGCAGCCCAGCTTTCAAGCCAGTTACGATCGCAGCAACGCCACTATGAGCTAGGGCAAGCTCAATTTCGACAATTGTCTACGAAGTTATTACCTATAATTTGGAGAAATCAGTTATGTCAACTCAAGAACAAGCCCGCACCCTGATGATGCGCCATCAACACCTCGTCAAAAACCGTCAGGAATCCATGCTGAGCCGTGTGGCTGCTGAAGTTGGTTTAGAGGCTGTCTCTCCAGCGAGTATCGATCGCAAATAACTCCTTTTTTCAACGGCGAGATAGTTGAATCGAGTTTGTTGTTTGCCAGCTAAAAATTAATAATGTCAATTATAAAACCGTCGCGACTTCTTCTTGAGTTATAACTCTAGATTGGAAGCCGCGATTAGTTTTATGGGGAATTGGGAATTGGGAATGTGGAAGGGGAAATTGGGCTCAAAAGAATGGGGAATCTAAAATCTAAAATCTAAAATCGTTCGACTGAGCGCTCACGCCGAAGTCTAAAATCTAAAATCTAAAATCTAAAATCTAAAATGGTATAATCCCCTTTCAGCAGATTGAAGGCTACTAGGGAGGTCATCATGTCGGACTGGAAAGAAATTGACGGCGGAGTTACAGCACCCAGAGGGTATCGAGCCTCGGGAATTACAGCGGGCTTGAAGCCTTCAGGCTTGCCAGATTTAAGTTTAATTTTGTCAGAGGTAGACGCGATCGCCGCCGGAGTCTTCACCACATCGACTGTCCGGGCCGCTTGCGTGGACTACTGCCGCCAGCGTTTGCAAGCTAAACCCAGCGCCAAAGCAATTTTGTGCAATGCGGGACAAGCTAATGCTGCTACTGGCGAACAAGGTTTGGCAGATGCCCTCGAAAGTGCCAAATTGTTGGGAGAAGCGCTGAATATTCCTCCAGAATCTATTCTTTTGGCCTCCACTGGCGTCATCGGACAGCGGATAAAAATGGAGCCACTGAGGGCGGGAATTCCCCGATTAGTTGCTGAGGCATCGGAAACTGGTTCCGATGCGGCGGCTAAGGCGATTTGTACGACTGATTTAGTGCCGAAAACGATCGCCCTGGAAACCATGTTTGGCGATCGACCCGTCCGCATCGGCGGCATCTGCAAAGGTTCGGGAATGATTCACCCGAATATGGCAACAATGCTGGCATTTGTAACTTGCGATGCAGCAGTGTCATCGCATTTGTGGCAAGAAATGCTGAGTCGGGCGGCTAACAGAAGTTTTAATCAAATTACTGTTGACGGCGATACCAGTACCAACGATTCGCTAATTGCTTTGGCAAACGGTCAATCCCGCACACCGGCAATTACGGAAATGGGGGCAGATGCTGAAAAATTAGAGGCGATGCTGACAGAAGTTTGCGTACATTTAGCAAAGGCGATCGCCCGTGACGGCGAAGGTGCAACTTGTTTGGTAGAAGTGCAAGTTAGTGGCGCGCTAGATGAAGTTTCTGCGAGTAAAATTGCCAAAACAATTGTCGGTTCTTCTTTAGTGAAAGCTGCTATTTTCGGACGCGATCCGAATTGGGGCAGAATTGCGGCGGCGGCTGGGCGCGCTGGTGTACCCTTCGACCAAGAGAATTTGCGGATTCAATTGGGGGATTTTTTGATGATGGAAAACGGACAACCTAAAGAGTTCGATCGCGCTGCTGCGAGTAATTATATGAAAGCGGCTGCGGAGGGAGAATATTTGAAGGCTGATACGGTGGTAATTCAGGTTAGTGTGGGGAATGGCAGCGGTTTTGCGAAAGCTTGGGGATGCGATTTGAGTTACGACTACGTGAAGATTAATGCGGAGTATACGACTTAAATAAGTCCAGGCGGTGAGAAGTCCGGGCGGTTAGAAACTCGGCCTACACAAACAAAACCAGACGAGAGAAAGTTGAAGGCAAATTTCACACAATTTAAACTCAACTTCCCCCCGTGGGGGGAAATTAAAAAATCTGAAACCTTTACTCACCGAGTTAATCTCAGCTTTTTGGCTCCTCATTTTAAAATCGCTAAAGCCCTTACAGAGATAAGCTTTTTATGATTTCAGCTAAAGAGCGCTAAAAATCTTATTCAGACTAAGTTTCAAGACTTTTTTAGCTTATTATTAATAAGTCTAATATAAAGTTTGAAAACACGCCCTAACCAAAACTATCGGAGACAAACACATAGCCACCACCATACCCGACAGCATTATCCACTAATATTAAGCCGTCATTGGTCTGCGGATCGCCACTCTGAGCAAGTCCATAATTCACCACGCGCAACAACCGCTGCGGCGTAAACGATTCTAATTCAACAAAATTGCCTGCATCCAGCCACGCTAGTTCTTCTGCTGTTAAACTTTGCCTTACAGCCTCGGGTAATTGACGGGATCTTTGTGCCCTTGTTTGAGATTGTTGCACAAACATATCACGGGTTGCTAAGATTTGACGGGGAGAAATTCCCAAATCAAAAATCGTCACCGCTTGATTAGCAAACCACTCTGGATTAGTCCGCAGTTGATTTACCAAACTAACCCCACCAGGACTCGCATTGTGCAGTGCATACACTTTTAAATCGGCATTACGGCGCAGCATTTCGATTACGGTGTTGAAGATGCTTTGTGGATAGCCATTAATACTAAGAATGGCGCAGTTGTTTTCAAAATGGACGTTGTTGGCAATTAGAAATTGAGCTATTTCGTCACTGTCACAGATAATTGCGCGATCGAAACTGTATGTGCTCACTTCGGGATCGATGCTGGCGGGCAAAGACTCTTGGCGAGGTGCAGGGAGGAGTTTTTCTAGTGTACCGTTCACTCGTTGCCAGCACTGTAGCCAGTGATCACTCTGCGATTTATTGACGAGAAATAGTTCACTAATTTCGTGTTGACGGCGTTTTTGTGAAATACCTAGCCAGTAGGAAAATAGCCCTAGTGCAGACGCTGCGATGTATCCGGGAAAATAATCAGCACTCAAGCTGAGGGCAATGCCTGCCACTAAAATAATTACCCCTAAAATCTGGAGGTTTTTAGCATTAGTTCTTCTGCTGCGACTACCTTGTCCAGGAGATTTGCTGTAGTGGAAAAATAGCCATATCCAACTCAAATTGTAGAGAGCGAAGGTAATAATAACTGCGAATTGTGAGGGAAAAATAGCAAGAGCGAAGGAAATGCCGAAAGTTCCCGCAAATACGCTAAAAAAGAAGTAGAGAAAAAGCCAACTATTTTCGGGTACGCGAGATTTAAGCTTTTGGTCAATAAAATACAAAAACTGTTTGTGCGTAAAAAACAACATATTTTGGCGGGAAATATTTTCGAGCGCCTTTTTGAAAAAGGGATCGGTGAATGCCAACTTTTTATCAGTGACGGTAGTGGGTTCAAAGACAAACGGATGGTTGCACCGTTTACAGCGACCTGAGTTCCTGGTACGATCGCTCAAAATGTTGTCGGTTTGACACTGGACGCATTTCATTCCCATTTCGCTTACTCCTGATTAATTTAATGGATTTATATTATTGGGGTTGTTTTGGGAGGATTTTACCGCAGAGGGCGCAGAGGGCGCAGAGGAAGGGAAGAGAGATAATAAGTAGAAGGAAGAAAGAAGAAACTATGCCCAATGCCCAATGCCCAATGCCCAATGCCCTATTAAAAGATTTGCCCGTTTAACAAAATGGAATAGTCTTCTCGCTGTCGAATTAATCGATCGCCCTTAGCATCAATCAACACCTCAGCAGGGCGGGGGCGGTGCAGAAAATGCGACGACATCGCATAGCCGTAAGCCCCGCTATCCAAAATAGCGATCGCATCTCCAATTTTGAGTTTCGGTAGCCAACAGTTGCGCCCCAAATAATCCCGCGAATAAGTTGTGTTGCCGCAAATATCCGTTTCATGTCGCGATACATCGTCGGTTTCCCAAGTTGCGATCGCCCGATAGCCCCCGTGTACCGCAGGCACCGATAGATTTGATACAGTCGTATCCACACCGACAATTTGCCGATCGCCCAGCCACTTCACCGACACAACTTTCGCAAGCATTACGCCACAACCTGCGATCGCCGATCGTCCCGGTTCAATCACCAACTCGATCGGGCGAGATAGCGCACTCAATCGTTCAGTAATCGCCGCGCCAAACTCCCGCCAGTCAAACACCGCACCGCCTCGATAGGGATAGCCAAAACCACCGCCAAAATCGAGGGTTTTCCAATCGGGTAACAGTTGGGCGATCGCAATTAGCCGATCGATCGCCTGCGTAAAAGCACTCGTGGCGTTTGTTCCTGTCCCCCGATAAAAATGCAATCCGGTAATCCTCAACCCCTGCTGCTGCGCGATTTCGTTGGCTTTCTCGAATTCGGCGGGACGCACTCCAATCCGACTGTCTCCCGTCAATTCCGGTGAGTTGAGGCGCAGTCCGATTTCGGCACGGATCGATCGCGGTTGACTGCGCGAATATTCGCAAAAATCCTGGAGTTGCGACAGACTATCGAAATTGAATCGATCGATCTTCCATTCAATCAATTGCTGAATATCCGCCCTGTTGAGGTTACTGCCGGTGTAGACAATGCGATCGCTCGTAAAACCCGCTTTCAGCCCCAAAAAAACATCCCCCGGTGTATTCGCGTGTAGCCCCCAACCAGCCTGCTGAATCAATTTCAACAGAGCAATATTGCCGTTGGTGACGCTAGCAAAATGAAACTGAACGTGCGGATAGTCGATCGATCGCGTAATATGCTCAAGAGTCTGACTGAGGATCTCCGCCTGATACACATATAAGGGCGAACCATAAGTTGACCAAAGTCGCTTGGCTAATGCTTCCGAGAACGGTGGCGAATGTATTTTGGTTTCATTCTGTAGCAAAGATTCAGTCATATAGAAGAAGTTCGGCAACGGATTTTGTAACGGATGTAACGGATGTAACGGATGTCAGTCTGATGGAAGTCGGAAGAAGAAATAAGAAAGAAGGAAGAAGGAAGAAGGAAGAAGGAAGAAGAAAGATTGTAAAATCGAGTGAATAGTAGTCAACAATCAACAGTCAACAGTCAACCTCCTTCGATATTTCCAAATGCGCTGCCCGATCGCCGGTGGCAACCAAAACACATGATCCAGCGATCGCTTGCCCGGAATTTCGCCTAAAACCTCGGTTCGCCATGCCTGCCACATCAGCAGCAGCCAGAGATTATTGCCAATATAGCGATCGCGCATAGCAACTCCGAGTTGTCCCGATAACATCGCGTCGGCCAAATGGGGCTGCCAGCAATTTTGCGATCGCAACACATTCGGATTCAGCCGATCGCCGATCGCAGCCCAAAACTCCCGGTAATACCAAACCTTCAACGGCACACCCATCCCGCGCTTTTCCCGCCAGACAATTTCCGGCGGCAGCCAGCGTTCAGAGGCTTTTTTGAGGATGTATTTTTCGCACGCACCTTGCAGCAGCAGCTCGCCAGGGAGTTGAAACGTCCATGCTGTGAGGTCGGGGTCGCAGAAGGGCGATCGCACCCACAAACCGCAAGCAAACCCCAATGCCGTTGCCCTCGGCTGAATATTTTGGGCACCTTTGAGCATCAGCGAAGCGCGCCGCAGCCTCGCTAGCAGGGAAGGACAGGTTTCGCGATCGATCGCGTCTTGCAGATAAACGCTCAAATCGTGAGACTGGATGCGATCGAGTATTTCTGGCGAAAAAATCTGTTTTTCATAACCATAAAATCGCTGAAACGTCCGCAAATATTGCTGTTCAAAAGTTTCTTTTCCGGCGGGATGCTCTGCAGTGTAAACTCCGTGTGCAATCAAAGGCTTGTTCGTCCATCCAGCAAATAGCTGATCGCCATTCTCGCCATTGAATACAACTCGCACGTCTTGCGCCGCCGCCTGTTTGAGCAAAAACAGCGGGGCTGTTGTGCCATCTCCATAGGGTAAATCGAGGGCTTTGGCGGTTGGCCCGATCGCCCGCAACACTGCATCGCCCGTCGCCGCCACTCGGATCAGCGGAATCTGGAAAAAGTCCGCCACCTGTTGCGCGTAGGGCAGTTCGGAATAGGCTTCGACACCAAAATCGAGGGCATAGGCGCGCACCTGCAAACCTGCTTTCACTAGCAGCGCCGTCACCAGGGAAGAATCGATGCCGCCGGAGAGTAAAACGCCCACGGGTTCGTCGATCGGCAAATCGGCTACTTGTCGATCGATCGCCTGTTGCAACAGCCCTTGCAATTGTGCGATCGCCTCATCCTCACGGCGCAGTAATTGGGGCGCTTCTTGCCAAGCCGATTGCAGCGATTCCCTACAGGATAGCTTCGCCGCCCGTACTTTCGGCCCATCGTTAACATCGGCGATTCCCCAAATCATCTCGCTTCCGGCTGCTACGGATGCAATTTGCTCGATCGGAGTTAACGGCGCGGGCACGTAGGAAAAACAAGCATAACTGTGTAGCGCGATCGGGCTAATTTGAGGGGAAGCAATCAGCGGTAGCAGCAATTGCATCCGCGTCGAAAACCAAATAGTTTCTCCCAACTGCATCCAGTAAAGCGGCACTCGCCCAAACGGATCGCGCCCCAGCCGTAGCTGTTTCGCTTCTACCGCCGCCCAAGCATCTCCCGGTAAATCGGTTGGCTGAAATCGCCCGCAAGCATTCAGCGTCACTGTGTCAGCCGTGAGTACAGATGCAGAGGCGATCGCCCACTCGGATAATTTGCCCTGCCGAATGCAGTAATCTGGGACTAAACGGCTGAGCGTTTTTGTGCGATCGTCCTCTCCCCAGTAGCCGATAAAATGTGAAGGTTTGTCGATCGCACCCATTAGATGTCTCCAATAATTATTGTGGAACAGGCATCTTGCCTGTTCAAAACAGGCTGTTTTTGGATAAGTCTATGTAGATATCTCCCATAATCATTGTGGAACAGGCCGGAAAGCCTGTTCAAAACAGGCTTTTTTGGATAAGTCTATTTATTTCACAGTGAAAGGTTCAGTGCTGATCGCGCGCCCATCCAGGGACATCCGAACTTCCCATTTGCCTGGGGCTGCATCCGATCCGAGATCGTAAAAGCAGTGGGTATTCCAAACCGCAGTATCGATCGTGCGAGTTTGATACCTGCCCTGATGCACAGTTTGACCGCTGGGATTAATCCAATCGCATTGCAGAGACAACTGATTGCCGATCGGAGCATTTTTCAACGTCACCTGGTAGTAGATGCGGGGATTGATTAGACGGTTGACTTGAGTAAGGCTGTCACCACCTTTTTTCGATAGCGCAATCCTGTCTTCTCCTCCCACAACTTGACCAGTTTTTTGTTGCTGATTTTGCCCGAACAGCACGCCTATACCGATCGCAGATATGACAACAACTGTCGAGGCAATCGCGATCCAACGGTTGCGTCGCTGCTGTTTTTCTAGGACTTCGCGGCGGCGCATTTGGGCGATCGCATCTTCTAAAAGCTCATCAGGAAGATTCAACTCTCGTAAAATTTCTCTTACCTGATCGGGCTCCAATTCTAACTCGCGCTGCTGCGATAACTTGTCGATTTCAGCGACTACCTGTGCTAACTGAGTTTGAGTGAGCCGAGTTTCCATAAAGTTCACGATTAGTATCTGTAATGTTCTTTCCCACTCGAAAGTTAAATATAGCGATCGCCTCTCTCTTCTCTAACTCAGCGCCCTCTGCGCTCTCTGCGGTTAAATTACTCATATTATTCAATAAACACCTCTCTAAGTCAATTCATAAAAATCATAATCTTAACCTCATAAAATTCATATTTATAGTCCTCGACGCATCGGGACTCATGCAAAACCGGGTTTTTTACGAAAAGGCGCGTTGGAACCCCCCGATTAGGTAAAAAATCCGGTTTCTTTGTGGGAGTGTGTCTAGGACTGACTTATATAAAATCCAGACTAGGAAACTCTTCTACTTTTTGGGAATCAGTTAAATTAAACTTTCCTGAATTTATTTTTTCCTGTTGGCGATTCAACCAAATTGCGTTTAATCCCGCATTTTTAGCCCCACAATAATCTGCTTTGAAGCTGTCACCGATATGCAACACCTTCTCGGCAGTGCAGTTGTGCTTTTGCAAAGCAGCAGTAAAAATTCGAGAGTCTGGTTTTGCTGCACCCACCTCGGTAGAAATTGTCACTGATGTGAAATATGCGGCTAAATTTAGTGCTTTTAATACTGGATAAATTCGGGAATCGAAATTCGATACTACTGCTAATTCAATTCCTTGTTGCTGCCACTTATTTAAGGCTGGCAATACGTCGGGATAGACGAACCAAGGTTCGGCGGTGGCAAAATGAGCGTAGAGTTCCCCAAAGAATGTGGAAAAGTCGGAAAATTGGTGGATAATTCCTGCTATTTGGAATGCTTTTGCGGAAACTGCTTGCCACCACTCAAATTCTAATTGGGGAATTTTTGCTGATTCTATCCCTGGAAATGCCATTGGACTTGCTGAGGCGAAGCTTTGGGAAAATGCTGCATTTAACTCTTCACTATTAACTGTTACTCCAAACCTCTGGGCTATTTGTCCGTATACCTCGCCGACGCTACCGCGAACATCAAATAATGTACCGGCGGCGTCTAGAAAAATAATTTTGGTCATTTGAGAAGAAAAAGGGAAGAGGAAAGAGGGCTTATCGCACATCCGGTTGCATCGGAATGATTTAACCACAGAGGACACAGAGAACACAGAGTAAAAGAAGAGAAGAGAAGAGAAAAGAGATTTGAGTAATTCCTTCTTTCTTCTTCCTTTTTCCTTCTTCCTTCTAATTAGTTGTTTGCGGATTCACCACACCAGAATGATTGGCAATGTTGCCCGCAGGTTCAAATCTGCCTCCTAAATATTTCGCTAGGAATTCTTCGGCGATCGCATAAAAGTGCAGGCGATTTTCCGGCCGCGCAAATTCGTGTCCTTCGTCTGTATAAAGCACGTATTCTACAGGTTTGCCGGCTTGCTTCATGGCATTGACAATTTGCTCGCTTTCTGCTTCTTTCACTCGCGGGTCGTTGGCACCTTGGGCGATGAGTAAAGGTTTCTGAATGCGATCGACAAAAAATAAGGGCGAGATCGATTTCAGAAACTCTGGTTCTGTTTCCAAATTGCCGACGCGGTGATACATGCTTGCTTTGAACGCTTCCCAATAAGGGGGAATAGTTTCCATCATTGTAATCAAATTGCTTGGCCCGACAATATCGACGGCGCAGGCAAAAATATCTGGACTAAAAGTCAATCCCACTAAGGCAGCATAACCGCCGTAGGAACCGCCCATAATCGCAATTTTATCTGGTTGGGAAATTCCTGTTTCTACCAGCCAATTGACGCCATCTAGTAAGTCGTCGTGCATTTTACCTGCCCATTCGCGATTGCCGGCATTGAGAAAAGTTTTGCCGTAGCAGGCGGAACCGCGAAAATTGATTTGCAAAACGGCGTAACCTCGGTTTGCCAGCCATTGGGCTTCTGGATCGTAACCCCAGGTATCGCGGAACCAGGGGCCGCCGTGCACTAGCAAAACTGTTGGTACGGGTGTGGCGAATCCGACAGGTTTTGTCAGGTAGCCGTGAATGGTTAAACCATCTCTGGCGGTGTAAACAATCGGTTCCATTGATGACAGTGGCAAACCTTCGAGTTTTGGTTGGTTGCTAAATAGGAAGGTGAAGGTTTTGGAAGTGCGATCGTACACATAGTAGTAAACTGGGCCGTCGTCTGTCATATAAGCGACTAGCCAAGTGGTATCGGCGAGGTTGCGGCTGGTGATGGAGAATTCGCCGGGGCGGAATTTGCCGAGCTCCTCAAAATCCTCTGCTATGCTTTGGTCTAAAATCTGCCACTCTTGCTTGTCCTTGTAGAAGGAAACCGCCTGAATCTCTCGCTTGGTGGGGTGTACCACAATACCGCCGACATCGTATTCTGGGTCAGAGGCGAGATCGGTTTCTTGTTTGGTTTCTAAGTCTAAGGCGATCAAACGTTCGGCGTTAGCATCATGATTGCCGATCATGTAAAGAATTTTGCCGTTTTCTGAGAACATGACGGCACCACCTTCCTCATCGGGCCCCCACCTTCGCAGGCTTTCCCAAGACTTGTCGGCGGTTTCCCGAAACACCAATTCTGAGCCACCGTCAGCAGTGGTGGCTGTGGCCGCCCGCACTTGGAATTGGGCGTCAGCAGTCCAACCGACGATGTTACCTGGGTTGTCGGTGTCAAATTCAACGGCACCATTTTTGAGGTTGATGCGGTAAACGTCGTGTTTGCTGCGATCGCGGATGTTCATTCCCACTAATATTTCATTGGGGAAGTTGCGGTCAAAGGCGATCGTCTGAGCTTGAACGCCTTGAAATGGTGTCAAGTCGCGCACCAGATTTGACTGGATATTGACTAAATATAAATGCCAGTTTTCATCACCGTCTGCATCTTGGAGGTAAATTAACTCTTCGCCGCTGTAAGCCCAGTAAAAGATGCGAATGCCTCGTTTTTTATCTGCTGTCAGTTGGCGATCGTCTGCTTGACCGACGGTACGCAATTGCACTTGCAAGACGTTGTTTTTATCTGGTGCAATATAGGCGAGATACTTGCCGTCGGGTGAAAGTCGGGGGCTAGTTTTTTCGGGATTTCCGAACAGAATTTCCCGCTCTATCAACGGTGGAAGTTCAGTTTTGGGCTGTTGAAATGTGGAATTTTGCATTTTTTCTCGTGCCTAATATTCTCTGAATCTACACTCCGACAGAAAAAACCAGATTTTTACCAAATATGCGGGTAGTAGTCAAGTATTTTCGTGAAAAACCCGGTTTCGAGACCGCCATCATAAGTCCTACAATCAACAATCACCCGTCAACGGTCAACAGTTAACTGTCTACAATTAACTAGCTTTTAAGCAACTCCTGAATCGGCTTGCTAATCCAATTGAAACCAACTTTTAGTTGATGGTCAAATGTTGGCATCCGATAGAGATAAGCTAAGCGGCGAGCAATGTGAGCTAGTTGTCCGTCGAGTTTAATTCCTAAACCGGCCAGGGTGGCGTTGTCAATTCCTAATGTCATCATTTCTCCTAGCGGCTGATAGCGGAAAGGAAGTAATGGGCGGCCGGTGAGGGAAGCCCAAATGTTCCAGGCGGTGTAGTCAGCTTGCTGGAAGGCTGTTTGGGCTGTTCCGGGGACTTTTTGACCAGTTGCATCGTGACATTCTGCTAAGTCTCCTAAGGCAAATATGTCTGGATGGTCGATAATTTGCATTTGCGAATTGACTATTAATTGACCGCGGCGGTTTTGTTTGAAGGGTAGCGATCGCACTGCTTGACTAACTTGAGTTCCTACGGTCCACAGCACTATGTCTACGGGGAGAACATCTAATTGTCCTTTGTAAAGTAAGGATATTGTGTCCGCTTCGATCGCCTCTACTTCTGTTTCTAAGTCGATCCACACTTTCCGTTTTTCTAAAGCTTCGCTGGCGGCTTGGCGGTTAAACTCCGGTGATGTCCGCAGAATCATGTCCCCTTGCTCGACTAACCGCACGCGACCTTTTTCTCCGAGTCGATCGGCTAATTTACAAGCTAATTCTACTCCTGAATAACCGGCCCCGACGATCGCCACCCGAATTTTGTCGTTGTTGCTGGCTTCTAAAAACCGCAGTCTTTCTTCTAAGCGGTAGGCGTCGTCGAGAGTGCGAAACGAGTAAGCATATTCAACCGCACCCTTGACCATATCTAGGGGGGTTTCGCCGCCTAAAGCTAAAACCAGGCGATCGCACGGAATTTCTGGCCCGTCGTGCAACTGTACTCGCTTTTCCTCCACATCAATGCCGGAGACAGTACCCTGACAAAAGCGCACACCTGTTTTTTGCAAGAGTTCGGCAAACGGTGGGGCAATTTCCCAGGTTTGGAGTTCGTCGGTCAGGAGTTCGTACAGCAGGGGAACGAACAAAAATCGATCGCGGCGGTCAACTAGGACAATTTCGGGTTTTTCGGTTTTGGAGAAGGGTAACTGACTCAAGCGCAGGGCTGTGTAGAGTCCGCCGAAGCCTCCGCCGAGAATGCAAATCCGGGGTTGTTGTTGAGTCATGGTGTTTTGTTTGAGGGGCGATCGGTAGCAAGGAAACTTATCTTATTCTAACGAGAGTGAGGGAGTGAGGGAGTGGGGTAGTGGGAGTGGGGAAGGGGGAGAGTGGGGGAGTCGGAGAGTGGGGGAGTGGAAAAATCTTCCCTCTTTCCCTCGAACCTCAACATCCATCTGTTAAATCCGTTAAACTCACGCCCAGAACACCATTCTCAATAAGCTTTTTATGGGCGGGATCTCCTGCCCAACCCCTACTCCCCACAAGAAAATGCACTTGTTGTGGAACAGGCATCTTGCCTGTTCTTGAGAATGGTGCTCTTCACAAGAAAATGCACTTGTTGTGGAACAGGCATCTTGCCTGTTCTTGAGAATGGTGCTCCCCACAAGAAAATGCACTTGTTGTGGAACAGGCATCTTGCCTGTTCTTGAGAATGGTGCTCTGGGCGTGAGTTAAATCCCTTAAATCCGTTAGACAATGCGTTTCCGAACTTTTTTCTACATCTCTAGCCTTGATTAGCTTTACCTATTAGCCAACCTCAAATTTTCTGAATGTTCGCAGAACTAATTTTGTACTATATTAGTTTATAACGAATTGTTACGCAAATTAAATTCACTTTTTATAGGGTCATCTACGCTAACACTTGCCCCCGCACTCACAAGTGAAAAAAAACCATGCAAATTTCTTCCAATTCTTCTAAATTTAAGAACGGCGATCACAATAACGAAGACGGCTCATCTTTGTTAAAAAGCGAAGAACGATATAAAAATTTAGTAGCTAATATTCCCGGTGCTGTCTACCGCTGTACCTGCGAGTATACGGACGCCGGGGAATTAACACGGACAATGGCGTTTTTGAGCGAGGCTGTTCAAGAAATATCAGGCTATCCCTCTTCTGATTTTATCAACGATCGCGTCCGTTCTTTTTCCAGCATTATCCATCCTCAAGACCGCAAAAATGTGGATGCTACTGTCAAAAAAAGTGTAGCAACCAGAACTTCGTACATCCTTGAATACCGGATTGTCCGGGCTGACGGCGAAATTAGCTGGGTTTACGAAAAAGGCAAAGCTGTTTGCTGCGAGGCGGAAGAGGCTAGAGGAAAACAAGAGGGACAAGGGGAAATAGAAGGCTTTTTGTCGGCTGTGGTTTCGCCGGTTTCGCCGATCGCAAATTCTCTGTGTCGGGTTGTTTATCTCGACGGAGTGATTTTGGATATTACTGAACGAAAGCGAGCTGAGGAAAACCTGCGAAACACTCAAGATTTTCTCAATGCGGTACTGCAAAATCTGCCGATTAGTGTCTTTATTAAAGATGCTGTCGAGCAAAAATTTATTTATTGGAATACTGCTAGCGAAGAATTGTTTGGCTATTCGAGGGATGAAGTTATCTTAAACAATGCTGCTGGCTTTTTGGACTCAGAGCAGGCCAATTACTTGCAAGCACAAGATTTAGAAGTATTTGCAACGAGAAAAGGCGTCGATTTGCCCGAACAAACTCTCGAACTTCCGCGCCTGGGAAAGCGGATTTTGCACACGAAAAAAGTTCCTTTGTTTGACGATTCTGGCGCGCCTAAGTACATTTTGGGTATTGCTGAAGATATTACGGAAAGCAAAAACACTGAAACTGAATTGTCGCGCTTGGCCATTGTGGCTCAAAAAACCCAAAATGGTGTGATTATTACTGATGCTCAAGGCTGCATTGAATGGGTGAATGAAGGATTTACTCGGATTAGCGGTTATGTGCTGGCAGAAATGCAGGGAAAAAAACCGGGTGATGTACTGCAAGGCCCTGAAACAGACCCGCTAACTATTGCTCAACTGCGATCGGCTTTGGCTGCCGGCGTGCCGTTTAATCAGGAAATCTACAATTACAAAAAGAATGGAAAGGGTTATTGGGTGGCGCTTTCGATAGCCCCAATTTATCAAGAAAATGGTGAACTAGAAGGTTTTATTGCGGTGCAAACTGATATTACGGACCGCAAGCAAGCAGAGGAAACGCTCAGGGAGAGGGAGAACTATTACCGCTGCATTGTCGAGACGGCTTCGGAGGGCGTTTGGATGTTTGACAGCGAAAGTATCACGACTTTTGCTAACTCTCGAATGGGCGAAATGCTGGGGTATACTGTGGAGGAAATGCTGGGGCGATCGCTATTTGAGTTTATAGATTCCGACTCTAGGAAAATAGCAGAAACTTACGTCAAGCGCAGGCGGCAAGGCATTAGCGAACGCCACGATTTTAAGTTTACTCGCAAAGACGGATCTCACTTGTGGGCGATCGTGTCGGCGACGCCGATGTTCGACGCTGAGGGCGAATTTTCTGGGGTGTTGCGGATGATTACCGATATTAGCGATCGCAAACAAGCAGAAGCAGAATTGCGCCAAACTCTCAAAGAGTTGGAATTTGAAAAATTTGCTTTGGATCAATCGGCAATTGTCTCGAATACCGACGAATTCGGAGCGATTACCTATGTCAACGATCAATTTTGCGAACAATTTAAATATTCCCGAGAAGAACTGATCGGCAAAACCCACAGACTTGTCAATTCTGGCTATCATTCAGCAGATTTTTTCAAGCAGCTTTGGTCAACCATCCGCCAGGGCAAGGTTTGGCGGGGAGAAATGAAAAATCAAGCTAAAGACGGCACATTATTATGGTTGGATACTACGATTGTACCTTTCTTAAATACGAACGGCCAACCCCATCAATATGTAGCAATTCGCAAAGATATTACCAAGCGCAAACACGCAGAAGAAGCGGTGCGACTTTCCGAAAGTCAATTGAGGGCTAAAAATCAAGAATTGGCCAAAGCCCTACGGGACGTGCATAAAACTCAAAGCATGATGGTTCAAAATGAAAAAATGGTAAGTTTGGGGCAATTAGTCGCTGGGGTTGCTCACGAAATCAACAATCCAGTTAGCTTTATTTACGGCAACGTCATGCACGCTGACGATTACTTTAAAGACTTGCTAAAACTGCTCCAACTTTACCAGAAGGAATACCCGGACCCAACACCGGCAATTAAACAAGAAATAGATGATGTCGATTTGAATTTTCTGCTCAAAGATTTGCCAATGCTGTTAAGTTCGATGAAAATGGGAGCAGAGCGAATTCGCCAAATTGTGCTGTCACTGAAGAATTTTTCGCGATTAGATGAAGCCGAACAAAAGCAGGTGGATATTCACGAAGGGATTGAAAGCACTTTGTTAATTTTGCAGCACAGGTTGAAAGAAACCGCAGGGCGTCCTAAAATTTTGCTGCTCAAAGAGTTCGGCAATTTGCCCCGCGTACAGTGTTATGCAGGACAGTTGAATCAGGTTTTTATGAATATTATTGGCAATGCAATTGATGCTTTGGAAGAGGCAATGGAGACTGGACAGTGGGCGGAGGGGGAACAGGCACCTATTCCTTATTGTCCTTCGCCGACGCTGCGGATTTGTACGGAGGTAAAATATGAACAGGATACTTTGATGCAGGCAGATTCTGCTGTTTCTGATGCTTCGGTTCGGCATCCTTCTCATATTGTGATTCGGATTGCTGACAACGGCCCGGGGATTCCGATAGATGTTCACGAAAGGCTATTCGATCCGTTTTTTACTACGAAAGAGCCTGGTAAAGGTACTGGTTTGGGGCTGTCGATCAGCTATCAAATTGTGGTAGAAAAACACGGCGGGCAGCTTAAATGCCATTCCGCACCGGGTCAAGGCACGGAATTTGCGATCGAGATTCCTGTCGGCAAAATAGTTAGTTAGTAAGGTGCGCCCATCAGCCCCCTACTGTTAGTTAGGTGCAATTCCTAAAAAATTTCATCTCAAAGTTAGGAAATAATCAAATGAATTACAACGTAATTTATGACGGCAATTGCAATCTCTGCGTTACTTTGGTACAGTTACTAGAAACCTTAGACCAAGGCACGCGGTTTGAGTATATTCCCATGCAAGATTTAGAGCAATTAAATCCCTTTGGGATTACGTCTGGAGACTGCGAAATGGGGATGATTTTGATAGATGGCAATACCCCAGAACGGCGCTGGCAGGGCAGCGATGCGGCGGAGGAAATCGGGCGGATATTGCCGGGAGGCGAGGTGTTTGTGGCTGCTTATCGGGCAATGCCGGGGATGAAGTGGATGGGCGATCGCGTGTACGAACAAGTCCGCGACAACCGCTATACTTTGTTTGGCAAGCGATCGACTACTTACAAATCTGTTTATCCGGTTGGCTGTAGGTCGATCGACAATTGCGATAATAGCAAGGACTAAAGTCCTTACTACAAACAGGTTCGCAGTGAAAACTGAATTCCTCAAAAAGATTGATTAAACAAATCGAATATCTGCTGGCAAAAGTCTTTGAGTTTTTGCGCCGACTCCACCGCAGGTTCGGTTTGGCCGAGAAAATTCCAATTTTCCACGGTAGAAAAGTGCCACTGCTGACCGCTATGATCGTAACCGGCGGCCTCAACTCCGATCGCCCGCCGATATCCTTCGACCGGATCTTGGTAAAATCGGATTTGAATCAAAATGCTGCGGCTGTGCAGCAAGCGACTTCTACCGGGAAAATGGAAGCCAATGTCGATCGAATCTGGATCTACAAGTTCTCTGGTATCCTGGTCATTCATCCAAGGTTTCAAATCGACTTTTGCATCCGGGAATTCGGACTTGAATAAATTAACAACCGTAGCAATTTTGCTGGCAACTTCTATATTTTTGGCTTGTTCGGCAGCGTTCACTCGAAAAACTCCTATCAAATACAGTTATTACATGATTTAGCTAACAATGTAACTGCATACTACCTGCTTTAAACAGTGAACTGTGGACTATTTGATAGATATTTAGGAGTTGACAAATTTCCCAGTGTGTGTTAAGCACCAGTCATAACATTTGAGAGTTGAGATTGGAGATTAAACAATTGGCAATGACTGATTCGGTAAAGGTGGTGAATAAATTTTATCAAAGCGGCAGGGCGATCGCAAATTCCGTACCTTCTCCCAGCACCGATTCGCAAGTTAGTTTACCGCCGTGGGTTTCTTCGACAATTTGCCGGCTGATAGACAACCCCAAACCAGTACCTTTTCCTACTCCTTTGGTAGTAAATAAATGGTCAAATATTTTTGACTTGACCTCCGATGACATCCCTTGACCGTTATCTTTGATTTTAATCACCACGCTGTTGTTATCCTCCCCGAGATGAGTGATAATGGCGATCGTATTCGGTAAAGCTTCAATTTCAGCGTAAGTACGACCCTGATTGAATTCGTCAAAACACTCGATCGCATTTGCCAGCAAATTCATAAATACCTGATTCAGTTGCCCAAAATAACATTTAACTGGCGGGATATCTCCGTATTCTTTGATAATCTTAATCGCCGGGCGAGTATCTTTAGCTTTCAGGCGATACTGTAAAATCATCAAAGTGCTGTCGATGCCCTCATGAATATTTGCTGACACTTGATTCGCACTATCAGCGCGGGAAAAAGTCCGCAAAGACTTGCTAATATTGCGGATGCGCTCTGTACCTGATTTCATAGATAAAAGCATTTTCGGCAAGTCTTCGATCAAATATTCTAAATCAATCTCCGATGCTTTATCCTCTAACTCATCTCCAGGATTAGGAAATTTTTCTTGGTACAGTTGTAAACAATCAATCAAATCTAAGCTCGCCTCAGCAGCCGCATCAAGATTGCCCGAAATAAAACCGAGCGGATTGTTAATTTCGTGAGCAACCCCTGCAATCAAGTTGCCGAGAGCAGACATTTTTTCGTTTTGAATGAGTTGCAGTTGCGCCTGTTGCAATTCATTGAGAGATTTTTCTAACTGTTGAGATTTTTCTTTTTCGCGCGCGTACAAACCAGCATTTTCTACAGCAATAGCAACTTGAGAAATTAACACTTTGAATACTTCTACTCTCTCTGCTGTAAAAGCCCCTACTGTCAAAGCATTTTCTAAATAAATTATTCCGCGCCGCTGAGATTGATAAATAATCGGCAAACAGAGAATTGATTTAGGTTGATATTTCTGAATGTAGTTGTCCACCTTAAAAGGTTCGGCGACAGTCGCATTGTCTAATACCAGATGCTTTTGACTGCGGTGTACGTAATTAATCACAGACAGGGGAACATCTTGACGATTTTCTACGGGAATAGAGGGTAAAAGTGTCACTTTATCCTCCGCAAAACTGCCAGTAGCTTCTATGCAGAGGATATCGTTTTTCAGCAGCAGCAGCACTACTTTTTGAGCGGCCGCATTTTCTAAAATAATTTTGATTAATTTGGTTAACAATTTTTCGAGAACAATTTCACCGTTAATGGCTTGCGCCGACTTAATAAAAGTAGCTAAGTCTAAGAAATCGCCTAAACTACTACTCGTAGTATTTCCCGTGGCAGTGCGGGTGACATCGAGGGTTGGGGTTTGAATTGTGCGCGTCTGTGCTGCTAAGAAAGGATGTATTGATTCTAAATGTTTAACTTTAGCTATGGCTCCCCAATGGATATATCCATAATAGGCTTTAGTCAGATATGCTTGAGAAACTATCTCTTTACCCAAACCTTGATAAAATTCTCCGGCTAATTCATAGGCTAATGCTTCCTCTTGAATGTAACCGTTTTTGGCCGCTCCATCAATTGCGCGATCGTACAATTCCATTGCTTCCGTATTTTGCGCCAACACTCGGGCTTTTTCCGCTGCAACCAAGTCGTATTTGTGTTGATAATTCATCGGAGCATGAACCGCCCATATTTTCATCTTCTTTTGGTTTTGCAGCACTTTTTCCAAATATTGCTTTTGTTCCCCTTTGCCAGTTGCTGGATACAAGGCTATGATACTGAGAGAGGAGTAAAAATTATTCAGAGCAACCACATAAAATCCTGCTACGGACTCCTCATATTTCTCAAATAACCTTGAATTTTCCAAGGCTTCCGCGTAGTTTCTGAAAATAAAATTAAGCAGAGTTTTGGCATTATAAACGAAATTAACTAAAACAAAGCTTTTAGCTTCTATTAAAACGGGAAGCATTTCGACTTCATTAAATCTCTCGCCGACTAAATGGCAGGGTTCGACAGCTTGACCGCGCAAATTGAGGGCTGTCTGCCTGCCTATACTTATATACTGTACAGCTATTTCTAGTTGAGATTGCTGCATTAGTTTCATATATTTACCAGCCTCCTGATCCACCAAACCTAGAGGCTCTCCTATCGACAGTTTTTTGAAACAATATTCACTTATAGAATAACCAGCATATTCCAACTCTCCAGTTTCCATCCCAGTTTGAAAACCTTCTTTGAGATAGCCTAATCCTGACTTGAGATCTGCTTTCCAGTGGCTAATCAAAGAAGCAAAGGGTGTATAAACTCTACTTTTGATTGAACGGGAGGGAAATTTGTCTAACATCCTAATTGCCAGTTCACCGAATTGGTATGCCAAACTAATGTCCCCTACCTTGTACATAACTATGCCATAAAAAACGTAGGCAATACTCGCATCAGGCGAATTGCCATATTTAATGCACAGCTTGACCATCTTAAATGCCAGCAGCGGTACCAGTCCGGGCTTTGCCTGAACAGCAGTGCTGAAAATCCCTGATAAAATCCGCATGGCTGCTTGTTTGTCGGGATCGGTCATTTCGGGCAAGTTAGCTAAATCCTCAATTCGTTTCAATCCCAAGCTCAGTTTTGTATTAATCAGTCCCGCCACAATATTTAGCGCCTTGGGGTTTTGGGGAAAAGAAATGCCTAATAGTTTCAACACTTCCAGTCCAGTAGTGAGTGCTTCTACAAGTCTATTTTGAGCGTTATAAGACTGAATTTGAAGTTCATAAACATTCACTTTATCCAGTAAATTTTTAGAATTATGCAGTACAATATCAACCATTTTTTTTGAACTTTCATAGTTGATATTTAAGTATTCACATTCTGCTGTGGACTCGTAAATTGCTAAGGTTAAGTCATACTGACTTTGCCAACAATCCGCTGGCAATAATTCCATAGCAACCCGCAAATACCTAACAGCAGCTTCATAAGCCGCCGCCGCTTTTGCCTTGCGTCCAGCAGTTAAATTTAATTTTGCTAACTGCGTCTTTTCTGATTGCTGGCTAATCGTGTCAATTCCGACATTCAACTGATTGACGATATCAAAGATATTTTCTTCTAGCTTGTCTGGAGGAGTATTTTGTAACAGTAATTGACCAATTTTTAAATGGGTTGATTGTTTTTGGTCTTCGGGAATTAGCGAATATGCGGCTTGCTGAACGCGGTCGTGCAAAAATTTGTAACTAACCCGCGAAGTGTCTAACTTAAGATTGATTGATTCGGCTCGATTGAAAACTAAAGGAATGCGATAAGCATCGCTCAAGGGCAGAATTAACCCGGCTTGCAAAGCTGAATAAAGTTCAGTGGCGGTAGTATTAGCTGACTTTTCGCTAACAAGTGACAGCACATCTAGAGCAAATTTATCTCCCACGCAAGCTGCTAGCTTCAACACTTCTTGCGTGGGTGCGGGCAGCTTTTCAATGCGAGAAGCTACCAGTTCCACCACACTTTTATCGGTGATTCCAATGGCTTGGATTTCATCGATACTCCAATACCAGCCACTTTTACTTCCCTCATTTGTAATGTGATTAAATTCAAATTTCAAAAGAGAGTCTTGATAAAGTGCTTGGAGTAATTGAGTCAAGAAAAAAGGATTGCCACCTGTTTTATTCCAGATTAAATTGGCTAGATTTGTTACTTTTTCTGTGCAAGTGTTAAGTGTTTCAGTCACTAATTCGGTCACATTTGCTAAATCCAGCGGTTGCAACACTATATTGTTGACTCTTGTACCAGTTTTTTCAATCTCTTCAACAGTCTGAATTAAGGGGTGGGTCGGACTAACTTCATTGTCTCGATAGGCACCGATTAGCAACAAATATTCTTGGTCAGGGTCAGTTATCAGTATTTGCATCAACTTTAATGTTGCTGAATCTGCCCACTGCAAATCGTCTAAAAAGATAACTAGGGGGTGTTCTTTTTGGGCAAAAACGCGAATAAATTCTTTGAATACCCGATTGAAGCGATTTTGGGATTCTACAGGGGGGAGTTCTGGGACTTCTGGCTGTTTGCCGATGATTAATTCAACTTTTGGAATTACGTCGGCAATTACTTGGCCGTCTGTTCCCACTGCTGTTAAAATTTTAGTGCGCCATATTTCTAATGAAAGTGCACTTTCTGTTAGTAGTTGCCGCAGCAATGAGTTAAGTGCTTGGATTAATGAGGCATAAGGAATGTTGCGTTTTAATTGGTCAAATTTGCCGCTGATGAAGTAACCTTTTGACCTAGTAATTGGTTTGCTAACTTCGTTAACTACGGCTGATTTACCGATGCCTGAGTAGCCTGATACTAGCATTAATTCGCTGCTTCCTGATGCGGGCGGGTTTTGTTCTAAGGTTGTTGGTTTTTCTAACAAATTGTTGGCTAAACCAGCCCTTACACGTTCAAATGCTGCTAGCAATTCATTAACCTGATTTTCCCGACCGTACAATTTTTGGGGGATTAACAATTGGCTGAGAATATCTAAGCGTCCGGGGATGAAGTCGGCAATTTGTCCGGTGGTTTCTAACTGATGCAAAGAAATTTCTAAGTCGGCTAACAATCCGGCCGCACTTTGATATCTATCTTCGGCATTTTTTGCCATCAATTTCATCACTATCTCAGAGATGGCGACAGGTATTTCAGAATTGATTTTATGGGGATATGTTGGTTGAACTGCAATGTGGCTATAAACTACTTCTAAGGGGTCGTTGCTGGGGAAAGGCAATTTTCCCGTCAGCATTTCATACAAGGTGATGCCGAGGGAATAAAAGTCGGTGCGGTAGTCGAGGGTACGGTTCATTCTCCCGGTTTGTTCGGGTGACATATAGGCTAATGTGCCTTCGACTGAGTTGGGATTGTTAAATTGCGGATTTTCTTTGTTGAGTTTTGTAGCAATGCCGAAGTCGGTGAGTTTTACTTGTTTTGTTTGCCTGTTAATTATGATGTTGCTGGGTTTGATGTCTTTGTGAATAATGTGCTGAAAATGCAGGTATTGTAAGGCTTTGACTATTTGGATGGCGATGTTTAAATTTGCTCGCAGGCTCAAGGTTTCTCTTTCCAGAAGTTTTGCGAGGGATTCCCCGCCAAAGTCTTCTAAAACGATTCCTAATCGATGGTCAAATGTTTCGAGACTGATGGCTTTGACGATTTGTTCGCTGTCTAAATTTTTGCGGATTTGATATTCGTGCTTGAGCCTGGTAATGGCTTCGAGTGTGGGATATTCGGCTTTGAGCACTTTCAAAATTGCTGGGGGCGCATGTGTCGGTGTTTGTCCGCGATAGATTATTGTTTCGACGCCTTCGTGCAGAGTAATATTGATTTGGTATTTGGATAATTTCAACATAATTTTAATTATAAATTACAGGCTCTAATTTTCCTTATATTAACACTACTTTATCTTGATTTTGTGTGATTCAGATCGTGTATTTTTCGCTCCCCAATCACACCGAACATACACTAAGTGACAACGCGGCAGTGTTCGCGGGTGTCAACAAAAATATTAAATGTAATATCGGTCTTGTGTGTGAATCCAGAATGATTTCGCTCCGCCCTTTTTAAGGGGGGATTGGAGCGAAATCATTCTGCCTAAAATAGATAGGAGGGGATGGGAGCGATCGCACTCCGCCTAAAACAGGCAATTGAACGGGTTCTCAATCGCTGACTACCGTAACTTCACAGATAGTAGAAATAGATTCCGGTTCAGGCAAAATACGCACGCGGGCGAATTTTAAACCGCTGACTGCTTGCAGTGATTCTACCATGCCAGTCTGAACTTTTGGTTCTACCCAACCTTCGCGAGACAAGTAGCGCAAGTATTGTTGGTACTCTTCCCATTCGTCTTCGGTTGAATAAACTACCGTTAACATTCCTGGCTGGGTAATCCGCTCTTGTGCGTCTTTGTCAACGGCTTTTTCGATCCGCTTTTTCACGAGTTCGTAGCGGATGTCGCGAGTGCCTTTTACGTCAAACATTTTTTCGGTGTTTTCGTTGTGAAAAATGTCGATCGTGGTATTCTGCACTAAGACTAAATGTGCGAGTTCCATGTTAATTTGAGACTCGGCTTGCAGGCGAAAAACAGTGCGGCCGCAGTCGCAAATTGCTCGCAGTTGTTCGTACCGCAAACTGTGCAGGTGAAACTGGCTAAATTTGGGGTCGATCGATTTTCCTACATAAATCATGTGATCGAGCCCGTCGGTGCATTCGATGTCGCAGTAGTGGGGAAGAATTTGCTGCATTTTTTCTTGCCAGCGGGCCCAAGTTTCTTGGAGTTTGGTGCCGATTAGGTTCAGCATTTGGTCGTAGCGGATGCGATCGCTGTAAACGCAGTTGTGTTCGTTTTCACAGGCTGCTCGGTAAGCTTCAACGGCTGCCTGAACCTTGGGGTCGCACTGCACAAAATAGTCAAAATATACTTCTAAATGCTCGTTTAAATACTTGGCTGCTCGCACCTCCATATCGACTGTTACTTTTTGTTTTAAACGCTGGATGTAGTCGAGCAAGTCGAGCCGCAGTTGCTCGCCGAGGTGGGTAGTTTGTGTTTGACAAACGGCATCAGCTATGACTAAAGCTAAGCGGAATTGTTCGAGCAAATCAGTTTGAATGGCTCGGTTCCTTTCGTCGCTAGAACCACGAATGTCCGAAATTCCGTACAGCGGATGAACGTCAGCAAATACGATTGTTTCTGGGGGCAGTCCCCAACTTCGCCTTTCTGCTTCTTGAGCGAACCGCCACTCGACTGCGGGGTGGATGTTGTGAATGTGGGTAAACCGCTCCTGGATGGCTTGCCGCAGGGCTGCAATGAAGGCGGGAATGAGTTCTTGGGCGTGTTGAGCGTCAATGCCGTTGAAGTGGTTGGGCCGATCGCACAACACCCCCACGACGCCCAAAATCCGCTGCCCGCACCCCTCGCGGCTGACAGATTTGACTACCAGGGGCACCAGCAGCATCGATCGAGTTCCCATTCTCCGCAAAGTTCGATCGCACTCGGTTTCGCACTCCCTACGCAAGTCTGGCACGTTCCAAACTTGATTTGCTGCTGTGGCCTTCAACAAGTGAGAAGCTTCTAGGGAGTGCATTGAATAAAGAATCGGCTGCAAATGTTGGCCGTCTTTTGCAACTAATAGCTGTACCTGTTCGCCGTCGAGGCGCAGCAGCAAAGTGCCGTCAGCATTGAAGAGCGATCGCAAACACCGATCGATTCTCTCAAATTTGTCAGGTCGCAGCATCGAATCTCGATCGATCAATAACTGAGTCAGACGGCGAATTTGCTCCTGCAGGGTGACATCAAAACCTTCTAGCAGCAGCAAACCTTCTACGCGGTAATTATCCAACTGCAATCGATCGGCTAACTTTTCCAGTTGATTCGGCTGCATCAGCCAAGCTTCCCGTTCCGCAACAGGCATTAATTTTAAAGGAACATCCGCAAATTCATCTATTTTTGAGTCAATCCGAGTAATTTTTAACTGTTCCGAACCGAGCCAAAATTCAATAAATCTGGGTTCTGGGTGTTTGGGGTTTTTTACACTCGCCGTCACAGGTTCGTCTAGCACCCGCAAACCGTCGATGTCAATTTGATAATATTGCTTAAATACCCAGTGCAAAAGATGGCGGCGGTACAATTGTTCTGCTGTTTTGCCGCCCCAATCCTCGAACAGTTCCAGCAGAGTGAGGTGGGTTTCTGCAAACCAACCGTTGGTAGATTGAGTTGCCAAAGACGTTTCCTCCCAACCGGCCAAGCGACAAAATGCCGCGTTAGCATAACGCAGGGCAAAAGTTCCCGGTTCCACTACTGCGATTAAAACGCGGCGATCGCCAAGAAATTGAAACAGTCGCTTTAAATCTTGTTTCCACGTTTTCAAGCGTTCCATTTCAGCAGATTGACTAGGTACTTGGCCGGCCAAAGCTTCCAGTAGCTGTTCTATACTTGGTTCGCTGGGCAGATTGTTACTGTCTTGCTCTTTTGGGACGCTATCTGTAGCTGGCAGTGATTTTACGGAGTTGTTGTTGTTTTGAGGGGAAGACGATTTAGGAGTAGACATGAGTAAAACACCTGAAAGCAGTGGATTTTGCCAAAGAATATCAGCGATCGGCGATTATGGCTTTGTAAAGAGCTTAGATCCTGTTTGTAAAGTTTGTGTATGGGTATCGGAAACTGGGTTTTTTCTCGGACGATGGGCCCAGGGACTTTTACTTTTATTCACAAACAACCTCTCAGTCTCGACGTTATAGGTGATATTAACGTGTTTACTGCCTGGGGGGTAACACCCATTATAAGCGGTAGACAGTAGCGGATAGTGTCAGCAACTAATGCTATTTGACTCAGAGGCGATATATATAGCAGGTTTGGGTTGAATGAAGCACAGCCCTGGTAATTGGTAATTGGTAATTGGTAATTGGTAATTAATAATTGGCAAGCTGGTTGCTTGTCACGAACTTAGCAAATTGGCGAGCAAAATTCCAATATTACTTGCTATTTGGCAAGGCAAGAATTAACATATATAATACAGCTAACAGGATTTTTGAAAGGACATAGTTATGGCTTTAAAGGTTAACAATCTCATTGGCGATGTGAATGGATTTCCTGTATTTGCTGGGGGCGGGCCACGTGTTTTGGCATTCGCTACACCCGATGAGATTGACTTAGATGACGGAAGTTTGTCGTCTTTTCCCTGGGGAGTTTGGGGACTCGACGGCAACGATACTATAGGAGGTTCGTCGGATTCCAACGAACGGCTGTTAGGTAATAATGGCAATGATGTGATCGGCGGGGGCGGCGGGAACGACATCATTTACGGTGGCAAAGATGCCGATCGAGTGGACGGAAATGAAGGCAACGACGTAGTTAGGGGCGATGCCGGCAACGACATTATTTTTGGAGGCTTCGGCAGCGATATCCTGCGGGGAGGACAAGGAGACGACGATTTAGAGGGCAATGAGGGCAACGATTTCTTAGCAGGCGATCGGGGAGTTGACGTGCTCACGGGAGGCCGCGGTGGTGACATATTTGTGCTCAGAAGCAACGATGAAGCATTTGGTATAAATGGAGCAGATGTCATTACCGATTTTAACTTTGACGAGGCCGATCGCATCGGTTTGACGGACGGTTTAACAGAACTAGACCTTTTCTTTGAAGACGACAATTTGATTGCTTACGATAATGACGGAATTATCAACGACATGGTGATTGAAAACATAATTACCGGACAGATTGTGGGGATAGTTTTAAACACCAACAACTTTGAACTTCTCGGTGCATTTGAACAAGCGAGTCCGTTTGCATTGGCAGTTAACGGTTCTCAATTCCAGTTTTTAGCTTAGTTATTTGTAGGGAATTAGACGGGCTATAGAGTTCTGGGTAGGGACACGGCAGTGCCGCGTCCCTACAGATAGCGGGCAATCTATCTATACGCAACCGTACTTTGCAGAATAGATATTAAAACATTTATCCCTTTATAGATTTTTTAGGCTCATCATTATTCCTCAAAGCCGTCGAATCCTTGAGACGGAGGTTATTAATCGAAAAAGTCCAAAAGGGCGATCGCACCCTCTTCACAGTCCAACTAGCGATCGCAGAATACATAAAAAGTCACATCTTATAGCTGTTTTAAGAACAGGCAAGATGCCTGTTCCACAATAGATGAATTTTAGGGCAGAAGTTTTAAGAACAGGCAAGATGCCTGTTTCACAATAGATGAATTTTGTGGCAGCAGTTTTAAGAACAGGCAAGAGGCCTGTTCCACAATATATGAATTTTCTTGTGGGGTGGGCTTCTAGCCCGCCCTGAAAGGATTATTCAAAAATTAGCAAAACATTAATCCAAACATCCGCATTTAGCCTTAAAATTAAAAAGACTGACTAGCCAACAATGCCCTATGTTTGAAGCCCTTGCCGATCGACTCGAATCCACCTGGAAAAAACTGCGCGGACAAAATAAAATCTCCGAGTCCAACATCCAAGACGCGCTCAAAGAAGTCCGCCGCGCCCTCCTGGAAGCCGATGTCAACCTCCAAGTCGTCAAAAACTTCATCGGAGAGGTAGCGGCAAAAGCACAAGGCGCAGAAGTCGTTTCAGGCGTCCGTCCAGACCAACAATTCATTAAAATCGTCCACGACGAACTCGTGCGCGTCATGGGGGAAACCAACGTACCCCTAGCCACTGCAGACTCCGGGCCCACAGTTGTCCTGATGGCTGGTTTGCAAGGAACCGGGAAAACCACAGCTACCGCCAAACTAGCGCTGCACCTCCGCAAACAAAATCGTACCGCACTGCTAGTCGCAACCGACATTTATCGACCAGCCGCGATCGACCAATTGCTGACCCTCGGCAAACAAATCGACGTACCAGTATTTGAATTAGGCAAAGATATTGACCCCGTAGAAATTGCCCGCCAAGGCATCGAACACGGCAAACAAATCGGCATTGATACCATCATCGTCGATACAGCAGGCCGCCTGCAAATCGACCAAGACATGATGGCAGAATTGAGCCGCATCAAACAAACAGTACAACCTCACGAAACGCTGTTAGTTGTTGATGCCATGACCGGCCAAGAAGCAGCAAATTTAACCCGCACCTTTCACGAACAAATCGGCATTACTGGCGCAATCTTAACCAAATTAGACGGCGACAGCCGCGGCGGTGCAGCTTTATCAGTGCGGCAAATATCCGGCGCGCCGATTAAATTTGTCGGCGTCGGCGAAAAAGTGGAAGCCTTGCAACCATTTTATCCGGATCGCATGGCATCGAGAATACTCGGCATGGGCGATGTCTTGACGCTAGTAGAAAAAGCGCAAGAAGAATTCGACATCGCCGATGCCGAGAAAATGCAAGAGAAAATGCTCACGGCAAAGTTTGACTTTACCGACTTTCTCAAGCAAACCAGACTGTTAAAAAATATGGGTTCCCTCGGCGGCATCCTGAAAATGATTCCCGGGATGAACAAACTCTCAGATGAACAAATGCGGCAGGGAGAAGTGCAGCTAAAACGCACCGAAGCCATGATTAATTCGATGACAGTTGAAGAACGCCGCAATCCCGAACTTTTAGCAAGTTCTCCATCCCGCCGCCGCCGCATCGGCAAAGGCGCAGGCTACGCTGAAAACGACGTAACTAAGCTGGTCAGCGATTTCCAGAAAATGCGTACCATGATGCAGCAAATGAGTCAAGGCAACTTCGCCGGCATGGGAGGAATGCCCGGAATGCCCGGAATGCCCGGAATGGGCGGCCCCGGAATGCAGCCCGGTTCCCGTGGCTATATGGGTGCCCAGCAGAAGAAGAAAAAGAAAAAAGATAAGCCTAAAAAAGGTTTCGGACAGTTGTAGAAAGTAGGGGCGGGTTTCACCAACAATAATTGCCTAAAACCGATAATCTCGTAAACCCGCCCCCACCCAGCCCGAGATTTCTTTATTAGTATTGGTGGAATATGTAAGAAGTATCAAACTTTAACTCTTTTCTTGTTGCCAGTTTCTACCTGAAAAAGCCTGTAATTAAATATGGTACAAACAATTACTCAACCAGAAACCATATCTATAGAATTGCCAAATTCGCTCGCGCTTCTTGTCAGTAGCGAGCAATTCGAGGCCCTAGCATTGGCAAATCCCGACTTGAGATTAGAGAGAACCGCACAAGGAGAATTAATAGTGAATCCACCCACAGGAGGAGAATCAGGCCAGAGAAACCTTAGTATCAGCGGACAACTCGATCGCTGGTGTGAAACACACGAAGATTTAGGAGAAGGCTTTGACTCTTCTACCGGATTCATCCTCCCCAACGGTGCTCGTCTTTCTCCCGACGCTTCCTGGGTGAGTCGAACTCGGTGGGAAGCCTTGACACCAAAACAGCGAAAAGGCTTTGTTCCCCTGTGTCCCGACTTTGTAGTAGAATTGCGATCGGCATCCGATAGTCTCTCCACCCTTCAAACTAAGATGCGGGAATATATCGACAACGGCGCAAGATTGGGCTGGTTGATTGACCCACAAAACCCGCAGGTAGAGATTTATCGACAGCAAGCAGAAGTAGAAATATTAATCAATCCTGCCGAGTTATCCGGGGAAGATGTATTGCCAGGATTTGTGTTGAATTTAAGGCGAGTGTGGCGTTAGATAGCTTTTGATACCAAATCCGCACAATCCCAGATTCCGCACCCCCCAACGGGCAGCGTACCCTGCAAAAGTGCGACTCCAAGTCGATCGTCAGAGACAATAGTGAATCAAAATATCGGAAATTATGTGTTACTGAGCATAAACCCGTTAGGAATTCCTAAACATTAACCTTCGGGCATGAGGTAAATTTTATTAATTCATAAAATATCAAAAATCATACCCAAACTAACTCTTAATTCTCAGCAGAATTGAGTTCGCATGATGAGAGTAGGCTTTTGGGCCGTTCCCACAAGAGATTCATAAAATTTATTGCGGCCCAACTAAATGGCAGGTCAGCTTACTACCCCTACTTTTATGCCTAATAGTTCGGTCGCCTTTTCGCTGTCTACAGGCTTAGAAAATAAATATCCTTGCCCCAACTCACACCCCAACTCTCGCAGTTTCTGTAGCTGTGTTGGCGTTTCTATGCCTTCTGCCACGATATCCATACCTCGGCTGCGAGCCAGCGTCACAATCGTCTGGATAATTTCTACGCCACTGTTATCTGCCCCAATGCGGCTGACAAAAGAGCGGTCAATCTTTAAGGTATCAATGGGAAACTCGTGTAAGCGGCTTAAAGAAGAGTAACCGATGCCAAAGTCATCGATACACAACTGAATGCCTAGAGCTTTTAGCTGCTTCAACATCTTTTCTTCCCTGGATACTGTTTCTAAAATGCAACTTTCAGTAATCTCTAGTTTTAGACAGTAACTGGGAATGCCAGTCTGCTGCAAAATGTCCTCAATTCGATTGAGTAGGTTTACTTGCTTGAGCTGCACGCCGGAAAGATTGACATTAATCGCCAAGGGAGGTGTGTGGGGAAACTGTTGCTGCCAAATACCGATCTGGTGACAAGCTTCCTGCAAAACCCACCACCCTAGTTCATTGATCAAACCAGTTTCTTCCGCCACAGGGATAAACTCGGCAGGCGGGTAGATAATGCCAGACGCGTGATGCCAGCGCACCAAAGCTTCAAAGCCACTCAGTTGCCCCGTAGAAAGGGAGACAATTGGCTGGTAGTGAACGCAAAATTCTTGTAGCGCGATCGCCCTTCTCAGGTCGTTTTCCAACTGCAAGCGCGCCATCGCAACAGTTTGCATCGCTGGAGCGAAAACTTCGTAACGCCCTCTGCCTTGAGCTTTAGCATGATACATTGCGATATCCGCATCTCTGAGCACGTCTTCTGGGCGATCGTAACCCATTGTGCTAAAGATAATGCCAATGCTGATCTCGGTAAATACTTCATAATCATCCAAATTAAACGGCTGCCTTAATTGATGTTGGATGCGTTCAGCCACCCTGTTTGGTTCCTCAATATCTTTAATATCTTCCAGCAACAGCACAAATTCATCTCCTCCAAACCGGGCAACTGCATCTGTGTGGCGCAAACAAGCTTGCAGTTTACGAGCAACGCTTTTTAGTAATTCATCCCCAACCAAATGCCCGAGGCTATCATTCACTACTTTAAAGCGATCTAGGTCAATAAATAGCACCGCATATAAATAATCTTCACGTCTGTACGACAAGTCGATCGCCTGTTGCAGCCGATTCATAAACCAAGCGCGGTTAGGCAACTCCGTTAGGGCGTCGTGAAACGCATCATGTCCTAATTTTTTTTCTCTTTCCAACAACTGAACTTGAGCCTGTTGAAGCTCGTTGTAGGCTTGTCTAAGTTCAGCCGTTTGAGAAGCCACCCGTTCCTCTAACTCAGAAGTGAGTTTCTGCAAGGCCGCTTCCGCCTCTCTTCGCGCTTCAATTTCTTCTTTCAGAAGCACATTTTGCTCTTCCAGCGTCTTGGTCAAATTTCGCAGTCTCAGGTGTAGTTGCACGCGGGCTAGGACTTCTTCTTGCTGAAAGGGTTTGGTGATATAATCTACTGCCCCCATTGACAGACCTTTAACCTTATCCACGCGATCGGTAAGAGCAGTCATAAAAATCACAGGGATATCTTTCGTTGCCACCGATGCTTTTAAGCGGTAGCAGGTTTCAAACCCATCTATACCCGGCATCATCACATCTAACAATATGATATTTGGCGAAACTTCTTGTAGCTTCTCAATAGCACTTTCCCCATCCTTAGCCACTAGAACCTTGAAGCCTGACTCCTTCAAAAAATCGAACAGAATTTTTAGGTTATTCGGGTTATCGTCAACAATTAAAATTACATTTTCTTTGTTGTTAAACATTTTACTCCTCTAAATGTCTTTTTACAAAAGCTAGTAGTTTTTTTTCTTCAAAATTTTTGGAAAATAGCAAGATTTTATTAGCAAAGGGTAGATAGTTGCCGTCTATCTGCTTGAGTCTATCGGCTTCCTGCTCAACAACTTCAATATCGCCGATCCGAGCCGCATTAAACAGCGCTACCAGCTCAGTTGATGGTGGTATCACAAGCTCACCACTGTGAACATTTAACACATTAGTTAAACCTTCCCGCTGTTCGTTCCCTAAATCAGCAGGTTGGTCGTAAATCCATTCGATTTGCAAGTAATTCTTTAATACTTCCAGCAATTCGTCTACTTCGATAGGCTTTGACAGGAACTCGTTACAACCTGCTTCGTGGCTATTTTGGCGATCGAAGTTAAACACGCTGGCGCTGGATGCTATCAAGATTACATCTTTAAACTCTGATGATTGTCGCAAGCGTCGCGACATTTCAAATCCATCCATTACTGGCATCACTAAGTCTGTAATAATCAGAGCGGGGTTAAACTCAGCAGCTTTAGCTAAACCCTCTGTTCCATTACAAGCTTCCATGATTTGAAAACCTAGGGGTTCTAAAATCTTTCTAAGAAGAGAGCGATTTTCTAATCGATCGTCTACTAGCAGAATTTTGTTTTTATGGCCTTTAAATCCAGTTAAATTCATTGAAGTATTGCTCGAATTTGGCTCAATATATTCAGATGATTTAGTCAACTCTAAATCTAGAGAAAATATGCTGCCTTGACCGAGTATACTCTCCACTTTTATTTCGCCTCCCATCATTTCAACAATTTTCTGTGCGATGGCTAGTCCTAACCCAGTGCCTTCTGCCTTCTGTTGGCTATTTCCAACTTGTTCAAACGGTAAAAATATTTTTTCTAACTGTTCGGGGGCCATCCCAACCCCAGTATCTTGGATATGGAAACGAACTTTAGTAAGTGATGATTGGTCAGAGTCTTCCCCGTTACCTATTACGCCTACCTTAAAAATAACACCTCCTTTTTCTGTAAATTTAATAGCATTGCCCAAAAGGTTAATCAAAACTTGGCGCAGTCGTTTTTCATCAGCATTGACAGCGTTAGGAAGTTGATTTAATACTTGATAATTAAATGTAATTTCTTTTTGTTCGGCTCGGATGCGGCACATTTCCACAACGCCCATCAGAAAAAAAGGAAAATTAAAAGCTGAACTGTAAAGTTCCATTTTACTGGCTTCTATTTTAGAAATATCTAAAACATCGTTAATCAGGGTGAGTAAGTGCGAACCACATTGGTGAATAATTTGGATAGCATCTTTTTGTTTAGGAGTGGTAGTTTTATCGCGTTCCATAATTTGAGCGTATCCTAGAATTCCGTTCAGGGGGGTGCGGAGTTCATGGCTCATGTTCGCGAGAAATTCGCTCTTGGCGTGGTTAGCAGTATCAGCGGCAATTTTTGCCTCTTTTAGCTCACTTGTCCGTTCTTCTACTCGATTTTCTAGCTCTGAGTTGGTCTTTTCTAAAGCAGCAAAAGACTCGCGCAATTGCTGTGCCATTTGGTTAAAAGATTGAGCGAGAATTGCCAGTTCGTCTATACCATTTACCTCTACTTTTTGGTCTAATTGACCGCTAGCGATCGCTCTACTCGCTTTACTCAAACGAAAAATAGGATGGGTAATCCAGCGGGAGGCGAGGATTCCTAACAACGTCGCCAGCACTAACGCTAAAACGCAGAGTAGGATAGTGCTGCGGGTATTGGCATTGATTTGCTCCATAAAGTCGGCTTCTGGAACAACTACAACAATCAGCCAATCAAGACCTCGACCATCTTGGAAGGGGGATACTTGCACGAATTCCCGCTGACCATTTAGGATGAAGTCTAGTTGCTGGTTGCTGCTAATTTCGGTGAAGTTACCAAAGCGTTCTATTAAATGCTGCGCTGTACCTTTTATCAAAGGGACGCCGCTTTTTATCGCTTTTAATCTTTGTGTTTTTTTGCCATCTTTGCTGTTAAAAAATGGCTTCTCGGCGGTGGAAGAAGCCACTAGCAAGCCCGATCGTTCTATGATGAAAGTCTTTCCCGATCTACCAATTTTTAAACTTTGGAGAAACTCGCCGATTTGTGAGAGGAACAAATCGGTACTTACCACTCCTATAAAAGTCCCCTTTTTGTCGTAAACAGGTTGGCTAGCCGAGATTCCTAGGCTAGGTTGAATATAATATTGATAAATTTTATTCCATTGGGGTTTACCTGCAACTTTTGCGGCTTTATACCAGGGTCGAATGCGGGGATCGTACTCGGGGTGGGTTTCCTTAAACTGAGTCGGGTTGCCCTCTTTATCTACGCTGACTATCGTATTAAGAAAATTAGTAGAGCGATCGGTTATTTCAATAACAACAGTGCCATCATCCTTATATCCAGCACCCGCATATTCTTTTCTTTCCCCTCCAAAACTAATGTAACTAACGGTGGGAAATTGCTTGAGCTGCCAGAAGAGGTAACTTCTCATCGCACCCATATTGTTTGGATTCCACAACCCAAAGCGGCGAATGGCATCAGCGCTGATGCCATTGACTAAATAAGGCGTTTCCAAGTAAGTGTTTAGTTGTTGATTGATGCGGGCGAGTACCTCCGTTCGTAATTGGCTAGTAACATTGTTGACGGCCGTTTTGCCGTTGCGTAGCGAGAGCCAACCTGTCAGTCCGACAGCGGCAAAGATTTGCAGGACGAATGGTACGACTAAGACGAGGCGCAGCGGGATTTTTTGAGAGCTTTGTGCAGCTTCATGCTCACTTGCGATTAGTGTCATGGCGGAGTCATTTTAGTATTTGGATTGTATCAATAACAACAATCCCTTACCCTTGGTCATTTAAAGCGATCTCTAGGGAAATTCTTGATTCCCTCTATATTAAGTACACCTCCATTTACTTGTAGGCCAAGACCTCAATATGAAGTTATTTAAGCATACAATTATATTCAGGACTTAGGCACTATACGGTCTGAAACCCAGAGCCATCCTGACCCCCAGAGCCACCCTTAAAAAGGCGGGAACCACTCCCGGGAGAAACAGCTTCACAAAGGGGGAACCGCTCCCGGGAGCCACTTGAAAGCCCCTTGGTCAAGGCATTGGGGGGATCTGGTAAGTCCTAATACTGTTGAGTGCATAGTGCCTAAATCAACCCTAAACTCAACTTTGCCATTAGTTCAGGTTAAATCAGATGCGAAGCTTAAGAAGATTTGGCTGCACGGGCGATCGCCGGAAACGCAGCGGGCTGATCGAGATAGCGTTGAAATCCGCTGTTTGGCAGTTTCGTTTTTTCTTCCAGGGATACGTCTAATCTCCAACACCCCATCTAAAAACGATAGTCGCACCCCCGGAGGCGAGAGATGCAGTTCAACAGCCTTAAACTCTCTCCAACTTAATCAGTCAATTAAGATATAGCAATCCTTGCAGGAGTCGTAAATTTTTGACCCCACCCCAACCCTCCCCTTATCAAGGGGAGGGAGTAAGAAATTCACAAATGATTTAGGATGGCTATAGGTTCATCAAGCCTTTCTAAAATTGTTTGTAAATTTGTTGTCATCCCAACCCCTGCTTACTCAATCTAATCTTAATGAGATTTGCGTTTATGGGTGTTCATCTGCCCGCATCTGCGATCGCAATTATTGCTGTCCCAAAGTTCCCTTGTACTCGTCGGGTACAAATTCCGTAACCACTTGGCCGCCACCGCCGTCGCCTTTGACAATCACAGTTTGATTTTTCAACTCTCCCGCCGCCCTCGGCCCAGTCAAATTAAACACCGGATTTAGTTGCTTGTAAACAACATTTCCTTCGGCGTCGAAAGTCTGGTTAGTTAAATACCACGTTACGCGATCGGTATTTAATTGAGCTTGACGTTTTTCCCCAATTCCCACTACATTTCCAGTCAAATAAAAGATTTTTTTCTCTAAATCTCCCCGCCCCGTATCCCCAGTCATCGTCACCTTTTCCACGCGGTGAAAAACCTTCACAGGCCCGGGCGATATGACAGATTGCGCCGGAAAATTCCAACTCATCAAACTGCTTTCTATTTGCAGCGGCGGGTCTGATGGCATCAACTGAGCGTTTTGCGTCAGCGTCGCAATCTTGGTTTTTAAGTCTACATCTACTTGGTCAGCAAAACCGCTATCTGTTACTGTTTTATCTTTGTATCTGTCAATTTGAGTCGGTTTGTCGCTGTTTACCTTTTGTTGATCCACAAACCACACTAAGTGCTCGGTTCGCAATTGCAAAGCCGGATCTTTAACATTCGCCACCACAGATCCGAATAACTCCATTCTCTTAGCCCTACTGAAAACCCGCGCTTCCTTCGCTGAAGCCGTCACCTGTTTGTTCTCTCCCGTCAAATTGTTGCGGACAACTAAAACATCCTCCTTTGGTCGCCACTCCAACTCATTTCCGCGCAATACCACTCCATTTTTTAGGTCTTTAGCGACTATGTTACCTTTGAGAAAAACTTGATTTCCTTCCTGAAATACCTGCCCCGTTTCTCCCTGAATGTCGTAAATTTCTTTGCCGTCCTGAAACAATTTGCCCACGGGTTTCTGAACGTTAACTATCTTTTTATCTTTGCTATAAACGGCATTTTGCGAGTTTACTTTCCAGAACGTCTCGCCCTTTTCGTTTGCTTGTTCTAGAGTTACTTTGTTTAAAGTTAAAGTGCTGTTTGACTGTTGAGCAGTTTTGAGATCCTCCGCTAATTTGTTCTTTTGAGTCTCTTGCGGAACCGCACAAGCACCAATCCCCAAAATCAGTGCTGATAAAAATAGCAGCATCAATTTTGGGGATTTGAAATTGGGAATTAGGGATTTGAGATTAATCATTGGGAAGGGGGAATTGGTAATCGGTAATTGGGAATGGGGAATTAGGAATTGGTAATTGATAATTGGGTATGGAAAAACACTTAATCAAAAATTAAAAATGTGTCATGCTTTGTCTAAATTTTTAACTTCTAATTCTTAATGATTCAACCCATCAACCATCACCTATTAACCCTTACCAATTACCCATTACCAATTCCCTATCTGTCGTCGTGTTCCTCCATCAAGCTCAGACCCGACAAAGGGCGGTAAGCATAATTAGGGCGCGATGTTTTTTGGATGTCGTCCTTAATCATTTCCAAATCGATATAGCGATCGGCTACATTAATCAAACTGTCGCTCGTCATCGATCGCAAACTCACCACCTCAACCCGCACGCCGCGATAGCTGACAGCGTCTACAGCATAAGCCAAATCGCCGTCACCGCTCACCAGTACCGCCGTATCGTAAGACCCCACTAAAGCCATCATATCCACAGCGATTTCTACATCTAAATTCGCCTTCTTAGAACCGTCAGGCAACTGTACCAAATCCTTAGAAATCACCCGGTAGCCGTTGCGGCGCATCCACAGCAAAAACCCCTGCTGTTTCTCGTTAGTGCGATCGACACCCGTGTAGAAAAAAGAGCGCAGCAGCCGCGAACCCGCAGTTAAACGGCACAGCAGCTTAGTGTAATCAATCTCAATTCCTAACTGCAAAGCCGCGTAAAAAAGGTTAGAACCGTCAATAAAAATTGCTACTCGACCGCGATTTTCTAGAACCTGTTCCGGCGTAAAAAGATCGTTGCTTTCTATTCTATTCAACATGATTGTTATGCCTCAATTTTTATGAAAGATTGGTAAGGAAATAAGTGCTAATTCGTAGTCTGTCATCACACCCAGAGCGCTGGCTGCCAACTATGAAGGTACTGTTTACAGCAGTTCGAGCCGCTTAAAAACAGGTTGGGGTTCCCCCAGAGTTTGGTTTGCCGGCAAAGCGCCCCAGGCAGCATGAGCTGCAAAATTCGCTAAACTGTTAACTGTAACTCGATCGTTAAAGTCAATTGAAAAACCTAGCTGCTGATAGATAGCGTTGCTGATATTTGGAATAATCGGCGATAAAAGGTAAGATGCTAGTCTAACAGATTCCAGAACAGAATATAGCACTTGTGCCACACTTTCGATCTGTCCCTGCTTGTACAAACTCCAAGGTGCTTGCACGTCAATAAACTTGTTACCGGCTCGCACTAATGCAAGCACGGCTTCGGAAGCCTTGCTAAAAGCCAACTCTTCGTAAAAACCCGTTACTTGAGCCCCCAAATCCAGGCTCATAGCCTTGAGAAGGTTGTCGCCGTCAATGTTTTCTCCCAACACATTCGGTACGCAACCACCGCAATATTTTCGAGCCATGTTTAGGGTACGGTTAAGCAAATTTCCCAAATCATTTGCTAGCTCAGCATTCAATATATTGATAAACCGAGTTTCGTTAAAATCGCCGTCCTCTCCGAACTCAATTTCTTTGAGAAAATAGTAACGCACTGCATCAGCGCCGTATTTGTTGACCAATTCGACAGGGTTTAAAGTATTACCCTCCGTTTTCCCCATTTTTTTGCCGTCTTTGGTCAAAAACCCGTGTGCGAAGACGCGGCCCGGCACCTGCAGATTCGCTGACATCAGCATTGCCGGCCAGTAAACTGCGTGGAAGCGAAGAATATCTTTGCCGATCAAGTGCAAGTCAACCGGCCACCATTTAGATAAAGCATTCTCCAACATCGGGTCGCTGTCCGGATCTAGCAAGGCGGTGACGTATCCCAGCAAAGCGTCAAACCAGACGTAGATGCTGTGACTGGGGTCAACTGGCATTGGCAGACCCCATTCGAGATTCACTCTAGAAATCGAAAAGTCTTGCAGTCCAGAGTTGACGAAACTGAGCACTTCGTTGCGTCGGCTTTCCGGCGCGATGAAGTCGGGACGTTCTGCGTACAATGCCAGCAGTTGGTCTTGATACCGCGACAGACGGAAAAAGTAATTTTCCTCGTCGCGCCACTCAACTTCCTTGCTGGTGTGGACGGAGCACCGATTTCCGGGCAACAATTCCCGTTCATCCTTGAATTCTTCACAGGAGACGCAGTACCAGCCTTGCTGCTGGTTCAAGTAGATGTCGCCGGAGTTCCAGACGCGCTGGAAAAATTCTTTGACAATGTACTCGTGGCGCCGCGAAGTTGTGCGGATGAAGCGATCGTACTGGATGTCGAGTTGCTCCCACAGCGCCTCAAACGCCGGAACCACTGAATCGCAGTGAGCTTGGGGCGATCGTCCCAAACTCTCGGCTGTCCGCTGAATTTTCTGCCCGTGTTCGTCCGTCCCCGTAACCAGCAAAACAGATTTGCCCCGCAGCCGCTCAAATCGGGCTAGGGCATCCGCAGCCATAGTCGTGTAAGCACTGCCAACGTGAGGTAAATCGTTTACATAATACAGAGGCGTTGTTATCGCAAAGGTATTTTTAGTTTTATCGGTCGATTTCATTGAATGCTAAAAGAAAATTCCCTAAATTTCGTTTCGATCTTAACTCAGCGGTTAAATTTTTTATGAAGTGGCAATCAAGCCAAATTTACTGCAAGTTATTTGCAATTGTCTAACCCCGGCTATTCCCAAAAGAAATATTGCTTTCATATCAACACTAATCTTTTTTAGTTCTTTTTGACGAACTCTCTAAAATGTCTTAATATTTTGACCTTCTGCTGCTTTGGGAAGCGACGATCGCGGGCTTCGGGCCCCCTCAATTTATTTGTCGCAGCAGCTATCCCTAGAGCGGGCGATCGCCCACCGAGTTTGCAACACAACTCATCGGTTGGGCTGCTAAACCTGCCATTCGACTAACACTCCGCGACCACTTTCTGTAAATGCGCGATCGCTCGCCATCGCAATCTTTTTCTCCCAAGCGCTGGAAAGTCGCTCCCCGGTAACTCCTGCCACTTTCCGAGCCGCTCATGGACGCAGAAACCGGGTTGTTTAGGAAACTCTCTGGTCAAGCGCGAAGCTTTAGTTTCTTACCCCAAAACATAGTATAAAACCCACATTTCGCACCCTCAACTGTCACTATCGGTTTTTACTTATTTTGATCCAGCAATAAAACTATAAATTCTACTGTTATACCGTATATTAACGGATAAATAACTATTTAAAAGCATAATTTATTACTTCTAAGATATAGTTTTCTGCGTAATTATACTGTGTAACACCCCTGGGTGCGGAATGTGGGATGATAAAAGCCTAGGTTTTTTGTCACAAAACCCGGTTGATAAAGGTTGCGAGTACGTCCACAGACAATAAAACCCCAAGCCAGTTAAGCTTGGGGCTCTCACATTAGGGTGCATCTAACAAGGGATGATCCGATCGCCCTCGATCGCCATCAGGAAAACTCACTCGATTTCCGCCAATAGCTTCTGACAAATAATCGGCTGCAGCTTCCACAACCGCGATCGCATTTTCATAAACCATCCGCGTCGGCCCCAAAACCCCAACACTACCCACCGGCACTGAGCCCCGGCGGTAAGTCGAAGAAATCAGAGTACAGCCACGAATTGGTTCTAAAGAATTTTCCGAACCAATACGCACCGTTACCCGCTTCCCGGGGATGTCCAACTCAGGCGATTCAAAAATCAAAGGCCAAAGCAGTTCTTGCTCTTGTTCGAGCAGTTGCACCAGGGTTTGAACTTGCTGCAACTGCGAAAACTCAGGCAAGCGCAGCGCTTCTGCTAAACCGCCGATCAGAATCCGCGTGTAGGTTGGATTGCTTTGGCGGCTGCTCAAAGCAGTCAGCATGGTTCCCATCCACTCAGCGTACAGTTCAAAGTCCCGGTCTAACTCGCTCCAGTCTACAGTCGAGAGTTCCGAGAGCGATCGTCCCCGCAACTTGCTGTTCAAAAAATTCGACAAAATCTGCAATTGGCGATCGACGATTTCCACATCAGGCGTGTTACCTTCTGCGTCCCTCGGCAACTGCACCAAAACCGACTGAGTTTCGTAAGCATCCGTCACCACGATCAGCATCACCTTTCCCGGCTCTAGCTGCACCAGTTGCAAGTGGCGCAAGCAAGCCATATTGGTTTGCGGTATGGTGATCATGGCTATGTAACCGCTGATAGTTGCCAGGATTTGAGCCGCGCCGCGGAGTGCCGCGTCCATGCGGCCGTCCGACCAATTGAGCTGGTCTAGTACCTGTTCCACCTTGCGGGCCAGCGTATCAGACGGCTGGATCAACTGGTCTACATAAATTCGGTAGCCCGAGTCAGAGGGGACTCGTCCTGCCGAAGTGTGGGGCTGATAAAGCAGTCCAGCTTTTTCAAGAGTCCCCATCGCATTGCGAATTGTAGCTGGGCTGACGCTGAGGTTGAATTCGTCAGCCAAAGCTTTTGAGCCAACGGGTTCCGCTGTAGCTATGTAGTGGCGAACCGTTGCCCAAAGGATGTGTTGTTGCCGATCGGTGAGGTTAACGCGCACAGATATTTAAGCAGAATTAGAATTTAGAGTTGAAAGCCACTATTGAATCGAAACGTCTGTCCGAAGAGGGCGAGCGGGCAGACTTATCTATTTAAGATAACAGATTTAGGCGAAGCCAGAAGGAACAGAGGAGAAGCAAGAGGTAAGAAGGAACAGGGAACAGGGAAGAATGTTTTAACTTTTAACTTGTATAGCAACCGCCCGGACGGTTAGGACGTTCTTAATTGCACTTTCCCCATGCGGTCAATTTCTTCCTTCTCTCCTAGATAACAACTAAAGCCTTCTTCCTTCTTCCTTCTGCTATAACTTTCTATTTGCTAGCTTTGTTTCCCCGAACCGGATCTCGGCCCAATGCCCGATTCCTCGGCTTTGTTTTGCCCAATTCCCTTTAAATGTGTTCTTTGAGAATATTTTGCAGATAACTAGCCACTGCATCAGGCTGTTCCACCATTGCCAAATGGCCACAATCGGGAAGCTGAAGGACATTCTCGCCGCAACCTTGGAACATCCAGTGAAAGCTAGCCAAATGCAGCACGTATTTTGGTTCCATAATTTTGTCTTTAGTACCGGCAATAAAATAAACAGGCTGCTTGAGTTGGGAGACAATTTGTGGCAACAGGTGAATCTCCGGTTCTGTGGTGGAGTCCAACAAAGCCCCCAAAGCTGCCTCTGGATGAGCTCCCACGAAATCTCTCAAGCGCTGCCGTCCCCAGGATCTGCCGATCGGGCGGGCTACAGAATCGCGGGAAAACAGGTAATCTGCTAACGGCAAGTGAGGCAGCCAGCCGGGACGCATTGTCACTAGCTGCTTGCCGACCGCTCGAAACCGCTCGAATTCTTCCTTAAGATAGATGCCGCCCCCTGCATTGATGCAGACCACGCCTTTAACGCGATCGGACAATTTGCTGGCTCCCCATAGGGCGATCGTACCGCCCAGAGAGTGTCCCACCAACCAAGCAGAAGATATATCGAGTTTTTCGAGTAAAAGTTCCAAATCGCGAGCGTAAGCTGCGGGAGTGTAGCAGGAATTTAGCGGTTCGGAACATGGGCGATCGTCGCCGGAGTCCGATTGAGAATCGCCAAACCCCCGCAAATCATAGGTAAGGCACTGATAGTTTGATGCCAAGCGATCGGTCAAAGGTTGCCAGTAGTGGCGGCTTAACAGCCAGCCGTGGACAAATACCAGAACCGGGGAAGTTGCAGTCGGAGCCGTCAACTCGTAAGTGTGCCGAACCCCTAGGATGTCGATTGTTGCCATACTTTTATCCTACCCGCTCCATAAGACCTATGTAAACCTATGTATAGCCTTTCTCAGAAAGAGAGAGTACGCCGAAACCCTGTGTTCTCAAGCTTTTTCAGTGGAATTGTTTACCTCATCTACCCAAGAAGCGCTATAGAATCCATTTGAGATCTTTTGACGATCGCCCGTAGACTGCGATCAGCTCAGCCACGAGTGATCGACTCGCGCCACGGGCGATCGACTCACGCCACGGGCGATCAACTCACGCCACGGGCGATCAACTCACGCCACGGGCGCTCGGCTCGCGCCACGGGCGCTCGACATCCAATTGCCCCAAGGAAAGAGAGTGATGCAGAGACAACCAAAACCGGGAAGGGTTGTTGGTTGTCTCTGCTTACTGAATTCATGTAAAATTACCCTCAAAACACAATCTCGGACGATGCCTTACTCTACTAATCTCACCGATGCCGAATGGGAAATTTTGTCACCCTTACTCAATCAAATACTGCCCCAAAAAAAGAGAACTCGCCCACCTAACTGGACACGAGCGAGAAATTTTAAATGGTATCTTCTATCAACTTAAAAATGGTTGTAATTGGGCCGACTTACCAAAAGATTTACCTCCCTACTCAACGGTATATTGGCATTATAAGCAGTGGCGGAAACTCCAAGTGCTTGAAGAATTGATGAAAGTCTTACATTCTCAAGTACGAGTGCAAGTAAAAAAAAAACCGAAGTGGACTACATTAATGATGATCGATTCACAGGCAGTGAAAAATACCTGTAATGCCAGTATTGAATCGAAAGGGTATTGTTTTTACAAATCAACCAATGGTATCAAAAGGCATCTAGCGGTTGATACGCTTGGGTTTCCCTTTTTTACTCACTGCACGAAAGCTAATTTATCAGATGATGCGGGTTTAATTGAAATGTTAAGCAAAAATATCGATTATTTCAAGTCTAAACCCGTGAATGTCCCCAAAATCACTATCTTGTTAGACCACGGATATCACCCCGAATATTTGACAAATGAATTAAAAAAGGTTTACCCACAGATTTTGAGCAAAATTAAGTTTGAACTTTCGGAAAAACCCTCAAAACAACAAAAAGAAGCTCAAGGAAAATCGGGATTTGTTCCAGTTAAAGCAAGGTGGGTAATTGAACGATCAAATTCTTGGATGGAAAGGTGTAAAATCCTCATCAAAAATTTCGAGAGAACTTTAGATAATGCAACTGCCAAGATGAATCTTTGTTTTATTAGGCTGATGATTAAGAGGCTAGCCTCTTAGATCTCAAATGGGTTCTATAAGTAAGTCAAAAAGACTCAACTTTATCGATTTACCGCTTACTTCCTGCTGCAACGCGCGGTCTTAAGTTGACGCTACAAGATTTTTGTCCAATTCACTGGCAATCTTGGCCTAGCTTGCCCTTTTATCCGATCGCCCTGGAATAAATATTCCTTCAAACCAGCGTTCTATGTTTTTTGCAGTATTCAAATTTCTGTCTGCTGTACGATCGCAAGGGGGACATACATCAGCGCGATTTTTTAAGAGCATTTTGCGGCAATAATTTTCCCAAATTTAGCTGATTTGAAAGTCGTAAACTATAGGGATATCAGTGTCTATTTAGACAAGAAAATATTTTTGTAGGCTAGTTACCAATTAAATTCGCAACTCCCATATTCAACTATTAAAGCCGCACCAAAATTGTGAAATTTCAAAAATTTTTCAAAAAATTAGCACTTACTTGTATATTGTTACTTGACCCGGATTTGGGGCTAGTAATACGTAATTTTAGGGAGCGCATTTTTGCGGCTATTTGCGACTTTTGCGTGTAGTTGCGCGAGCTTATTTACTCCATTTATACGGTTATAACATCGGCCTTTACGACTCACCACGCGCTGTTTGGGCTTCAAGTTAAAGTACGCCATCAAACTTAAAAAACTTGACAACATCGTTTCGGCGTGTCTCATGTTTATGAAAACCGCTATCTACACTCGTTTGTACGAACAATTTTGCCGAGCTTTTTATCCTATAGCAAAACCATTTGATTTGTAAACAATCGATTCAATGATCGCCAGCGTTTCACGTGGTTCTACATTCATGACTCAAATAGACTTGCTATATCTCACTGGACAACTTCTGCAAACTAATGTCTACTTAGAGAAATCTAGTTATTTAGGGAGCATCGGCAGCTTGCCCTAAAATCGCTCGCCTAGCAATCTTTGTCTCACCCCCTCAGCGATTTTCTGACCCAGATACTCGGGAATTAAACTTTCATTGGGCCCCAACAAGTAGAGAATTAGGCGAGTTCGCCCCCGCCAAACCAGCAAATTAGCATTTACGACCAACAAATCCTCTTGCCAGATGGCATACATAACTTTGTAAAAAAGTCCAGGTTGATTATCTGCTTCAATCAGCAAAGCTGGCAAGTGGAAAACCGGATCGACGTAGAATTCAGTTGCCACATCTTCCAAACCCGCGTCTAAATTAAATTCCACCGCCAACATCTCTTCAACCTCAAAATGTCCCGCCAATGCCTCTCGAACGGCTCTACAGACGTTTTCTGCTGTTTTATCTGCCAGTACCTTGCCACCGCGAGATACGACCAATTTGATAAATACCAGCATGGGCGGGTAAATTTGACCGTACAGACTCAGACTGTGAATTGTCAGTCCGTAGGCGGCGAGCACTCCAAAAATATCGCTCAATAGAAAAGACTGGTTCCGGTAAGCAAAATGCAGGGCACTTTTGTTACCTTCGGCTCGGATTTCGATGACTGCTTGCCGAGTTTTGTAAAGCTGGTAAGCTAATTTGAGGTTTTGCAACTGGATTTCGCTGCTGACAAATTGCTCATAAAACTGCGGAAACGCTCGGTTAAAGCGCTTGAGAAGTTCTAGTGTAGATGGTTTTAAACCCGAAGCCATAATTGAGGAGAAGGTGCGGGAGATATACTAGGTATTGACTCTCCCATGCCTTATGGCAATGGGATTTTCGATTTGACGATTCGACTTAAATTGTCCCCGTCTTCTCACTAAAAGCAAAAGTCAAATCGGTCGGGGAACCGATCACAAGAATGTCACCGTTGCGCCATTCCAGTGGTATTTCCCACCAAGGGTATAAGTTCCGGCGCGATCGGCGGCACTCAAAAGAAGCACTTCCCAAAATGCCTCTCTCCTGGTTCGGCAACAAATTTTACCTTAAAAGCGGGTTGTCCGCGCACTGGCTAGCAGAACAGTTCTACGAAACTTGACGAGAATCAAGAATCAAAAAAGCGCAGACTCAATGTTGGACGACAAATCCCTGTTTTCGGCGTAAGATGAGTGTACCGTAAACTGTTCCTCAAGAGGCTACCGGCAATTCATCCCACGCCGATCGGAGTGGGTTTATCTGTCGGGTTCTCTTTCTCGTCGTCCAACTTCTACTACCTTAACCGCGCCTGCATGGGTTTTTGGAAAAACTTATTTAGTAGTTCTGAGTCTGCCTCTGTACCCCAAACACCGGAAATTGAGGAAGATGTGGCTGTTGGGTTAGGCGATCCGCTTTCCCCAACGTTTCGCAAACCCGCCAGCGGCAACGCTCGCATCTTTTTCAGTTGCGATCGGGACATTGACCTCTACGAACTCGAAGAACTTTGTAATGCAGTGGGTTGGTCCCGCCGTCCCCTGCGTAAAGTCAAAAAAGCTATTCAGCACAGCTTCCTAGTCGTCTCTATGTGGGAGATGCGGGGCAGCCAGCGACGGCTGGTGGGTTTCGCCAGAGCGACTTCAGACCATGCTTTTAATGCCACGCTTTGGGATGTGGTAGTTCATCCCGACTACCAGGGCAAAGGCATGGGCAAGGCGCTGATGAAATACATCATTAAAAAACTCCGCAGTGAAGATATCAGCAACATTACCTTATTTGCTGACCCTCAGGTGGTGGATTTTTACCGCAATTTGGGCTTTATGTCCGATCCAGAGGGGATTAAAGGTATGTTTTGGTATCCTGATTAGCTCACAGGTGCAGGTCGGCGTTGATTTGTTGAGGATATACAATACAATATTGACGCTGCCAACACCGAATGCACCTGTGCGCTGTGGTCAGTTAGGCTTTGATGTATCTCGGCACCAGCGCCGTTATGAAGTTGTGCAAGTATTGTCAGTCAATTTGAGATTTGAGACTGCGGCGTGAGACTTCGGCGAGCGCTCAGACCATCGGCGCTCAGTCGAAGGGCCAAGTCCCCGTCAGTCGAGTTGGCCTCAGTCGAAGGAACTATTTGAGATTTGAGATTTATTCCACAGATGAATCTGGGAGATTGAACTAGGGTCTAAAATTGTGAGCAGCTCACGATAGCAGTCAGGGGCTGGTATCGGTTTTTGGGTGGGGTCAAACAGCACAACCTGAAAAAAACTTCGCCTTAGCTGCATCAAGAGCTAAATATTTAATAAAGCTTGACAAGCAAGCGGTTTTGTGTGTTAATGGTTAGAGGTTAGCTAACTATACCACCGGGATGTAGCGCAGTTTGGTAGCGCGCCTGCTTTGGGAGCAGGATGTCGCAGGTTCAAATCCTGTCATCCCGATCGCACAATGTTAAATAATAGATTGAAGCATAACTGTCTCAGATGTTTACATTTCGTCAAAATGAAAACAAATTGAGGCAGTTTTTGCCGATCGTGTTAAGTCGCCAGTCTTTGCGTTAATGTGTTTCAGGATCGCTCCTGATGGAAAAAACATGAAATCATTAGTTCGTTTGGGCGCAATATTGGGAATTGTCGGCAGCACTCTGCTGGGCCCCTCCCCCCTTGGCAAGATGTCTGCACTGGCACTGCCGGAGCCGCAAATTTTGGAAAAATTGCGATCGGTGCCAGTATTTACGATTACAGACGCTCAGGGTGCGCCCCTGATCGCTTCTGTTCCCAAGCAGGGTCAGGGTCAAACTGGTAATGCTTCCGTGGCGGGAATTTTCATCAGCCAGAAAGATGCTCAAGCTTTTGTCGATCAACTGAAAACCAGAAATCCTCAGTTGGCTGCCTCGGTGCGCGTGATGCCAGTATCCCTGGGCGAAATTTATCAGATCACTCAAGCAAATAAAGGCAAGCCGGAGGAAGTGCAATTTGCTTTCGTTCCGGCTCCGCAGCAGGTGCAGTCGGCTAAAACTGTACTTCAGCAGACTGGTCAACAAGTTAACGAGTTCAACGGTGTACCTCTGTTTTTGGCCAGAGGCGGTGCGGAAAATGGTTATTTGACGATTCAGCGGGGTCAGCAAGAGGTGATTCCCTTGTTTTTTAACAAGGAGGATTTACAGGGAATGGTCGATCGTTTTAAGCAGCAGCAGCCCAACGTGACAGCCACAATTAAGATTGAGGTGGTGAACTTGGAGAGCGTTTTGGAAGCTTTGCGTACTGAGAACGACCCGTTTTTGACCCAAATGATTTTGATTCCGTCGCGGGAGTCGCTGGAATTTGTGCGATCGCTCCAACCTGCTGGTGCGGGCCAAAATCCACAGGTTGCTCCGGCTCCAGCTCGGCCGGCTCCTGCCTCTCCGGCTCCAGCTCGGCCGGCTCCTGCCTCTCCGGCTCCAGCTCGACCGACTCGCTAATAGTTAGCCAGCAGTCATCAGTCATTAGTCATCTGTTATCAGTCATTAATTAGTAGGTTGGGTTTCTCGACTCAACCTACTATTTACGAATTAACAATTAGCAATTAACAATTAGCAATTAGCAATTAGCAATTATTACAAAGTCTTATGTTAGTTTCTGGTTTAGAGGTTTGGCAGTGGATGAATCAAGCTAAAACCGAGGCGATCGCCTATGACATTCCCCTAGCAGAAATCGACTGGCTGTTGCAAGAGCTGGCTGGTTTGGATAGGTTGGCTCTGCGTTTGGAGTCGTTTAAAGATTTGCCAAAAATAGAATTAAAGTTGTCTTTATCTGAACTTGCTCAATTGTGGCAGCGGCGCTTGCAAGAACGGGTGCCGGTGCAGTATTTAACGGGAGTTGCACATTGGCGGCATTTTTCGCTCAAAGTAACGCCTGCGGTGCTAATTCCGCGTCCTGAAACGGAATTGCTGATCGATTTGGCTGTAGAAGCTGTTAAAAGCCGTTTAGAAGCAGAAAATATCAATCAAAAATCTACCCCCCCCAACCCCCCCTTAGTAAGGGGGGGAGAAGATTTAAACTTATCCGAGCTCCGGGGGGGAGAATTTGCCAAATCGCATTGGGTGGATTTGGGGACGGGCAGCGGGGCGATCGCGATCGGCTTGGCTTCTGCGTTGACAAATGCTACGGTTTATGCAGTGGATTGCAGTTCGGAAGCTTTGGCAGTTGCCCGACTGAATGCTGAGAATTTGGGTTTTGCATCGCGAATTAATTTTTATCAAGGTTTTTGGTGGGAACCGCTAGCATTTCTCAAAGGTCAAGTCAGCGGCATGGTGTCTAACCCGCCTTACATTCCCAGCAGCACGGTGCTGAGTCTGGAACCGGAGGTTGTCCGACACGAACCTCATCTGGCCTTAGACGGCGGTTTTGACGGGTTAGAGTGCATCCGGCATTTGGTAGAAACGGCTCCCGATTATTTAGAATCCGGGGGAGTTTGGTTGGTGGAGATGATGGCGGGACAAGCTGAGGCGGTAGCTGATATGCTGCAAAGTCACGGGAGTTACGGTGAAGTTCAGATATTTTCTGATTTAGCAGGAATCGATCGGTTTGCCTTAGCCTACCGTCTTTAGGTTTCAAGAATATGCCAAAATTCTCAAATCTTAAATCTAAAATGGCATGACACAAGTTTTGATCGATGCCCTAGTTCAAGGGGCAATTTCTGGCAATCATATCGTCAGTTTTCCTACAGATACTGTACCCGCTTTGGCTGCGCGGCCCGATCGCTCGGAGTTGATTTTTGCAGCTAAACGTCGCAGTCAAGACAAACCGCTGATTTTGATGGCTGCATCGGCCCAGGCCTTGTGGCCCTACGTGCAGGGAAGTCCAGCAGAGTTAAAATTGTGGCAGCAAGTAGCCGAATCCTATTGGCCGGGGGCGTTAACTTTGGTGCTGCCGGCTTCGCCAAAAGTCCCGGCGGCGATGAATCCCATCGACCCAACTACAATCGGAGTACGAGTGCCTAACCTTCCCCTGGCCCTAAAGATTTTAGAGCAGACAGGCCCTTTGGCTACTACCAGTGCTAATTTATCCGGTCAGCCGCCTCTGGAGTCTGTGACAGAAATTGAGGCTCAGTTTCCCGAAGTCTTGACATTAGTTCCTTCTGAATTAACAGCGACAACAGCTTCGAGTTTGCCTTCCACTGTGGCTAAATGGAGTGGCAGCGATTGGGAAATCTTGCGACAAGGCACGATCGAGTTAGAATGCTAAAAGCTAAACTCCAAGGCAAAGCAATATGGCGCCGATCGGCTGGAGCGACTTTATATATTTAGGTATGGGACTGGGGCTGGGTTTGGGAAGCAGTTTGATTTGGCGCCTGCGGCAAAAAAGCTCGCAACAGCCCGAACCTGCGCCCAATGTAGCCCCACCTCCTCAAGAAATTCACTTAGAGAAGTTTGATGCCCTTTCCGACCAACTTAAGCAAACTCAATTGGCTTATCAGATGGCATCGGAGATGAGCCAATTTAAGGCGGGTTTTTTGGCTCGAACTTCTCACGAGTTGCGATCGCCCCTTAGCACTATGATTGGTACGCTGCAATTAATTCTCTCGGATTTGTGCGACGATCCTGCTGAGGAACGAGAGTTTGTCGAGCAAGCTCACGTCGCGGCACTCAAGCTGGTGAAATTGATAGATGAAATTATCTCTGTTGCTAAAACTGAACACGGCACTGAAAGGATGGAGATTGAGCCGATTCAGTTAGCTAAGGTTTTTGACGAGGTTGATGATTTAACTTACTTGCAAGCTGCTAATCGCGGCATTCGTTTGGAGATCTTGCCGCCCGACCCGGGGATTTATGTATTGGCAGATTTGCCGAGGTTTAGGCAAGTTTTAGTCAATTTGGTAGATACTGCTGTTGCTCAGATGGAGGAGGGGAGTATTTCTGTTTCTGCCCATACTTCGCCGGAATCTGGATACGTTCACATTTGGGTGGACGATCAGCGTTCAGTGAGTGCTTGGAGCGAGTCGTGGGATTTGCTGAAGCACGATTTGGAGTGTGATGTTACCAAGAGCAGCGATAATTCTCAGGTGTCTTCTGGAATGAGGTTATTGATGAATCAGACTCTTTTAAGTTTGATGAGCGGAAAGTTGGAGGTTCTGGCTGTGCCTTCTGAGTCCGAAGAGTGCAATTTTAACCGGACTCAGTGTTCTATTCCTTTGGCAACTTTGTGATGGAGGAAGTTCGGCCACGAGCAATCTACCGGATGTAGCGGAGGTGGGAAAGAGGGCAAAGGATTTAACAGATTTAACGGAGGTGGGGAAGAGGTTCGAGGGAAGATGAAAGAAGGAAATTATTCATAGGGAGTAAGGTGCGCCCTTACGCACCCTACATATTATAGATTTTGGTGCCAATCTGGTGATTATTTAACAATTAGCAGTTAGCAATTCGCCGTTGCTAATTTCTAATTCGAGATTCTCTTCTAGAAGCTGATTTTCAAGAACCATGGTGGTGCTAGCGTTTTGCTGAAAACCGATGCGCTCGTAGAAGCTTTGTTTGTAAGTTGTCATCAGGTAAACTCGCTCTACTCGGCACATCCGAGGGTGACTCAAGACGGTTTGCACTAATTTACGGCCGAGTCCTGCACCTTGGTAATCCGGGTGAATGGCGACATCCCAGATGGTAGCTCGATAGATCCCGTCTGAGGTGGCTCTGGCAAAGCCGATCGCGCGTGAGCCATCCCAAACTGTAACAACTGGTTCGCTGTTGGCGATCGCAATTTCCCAATCTTCTATCTTGCGTTCCCTCGCCCAAAAGGCGGCGGCTTTAAATAGTTCTTGGATCTGTGCGATGTCTGCGCGATCGCGACCTATACAAAATTGAATGTGACTGGAATCCCTAGTCGTTGATGTCATGCTCAATCTTCCTTCAAGTTGTATCTAAACTTTGTTACTTTTACTGTCTTAGCGGGTATAGTTGATTTTGCTTGGGAACAATCAATGATTTAATTCCCCATTTACAAAACTATTTTTATTCAGACATATTTTCTCACTAATTTCGGTGATTATTAATACTTTTTGGGGTAAATGTTGTAAAAAAGTTTTTGACTCAAAATTCCCAACTTATAATTCCTACCATTTGAGATTTGAGAGTTGAGATTTTAGATGCGAATGACTGATGTGGTATGGGTTTAGAGTTCGCTTACAGAGAAACCAATTTTTTTGTAGTTACAGCCCACCGCACTGACAAAAAACCCGGTTTCTGAAATTATTAATGCGTAACTGAGAGCTTAATATATGCCGTAATGGCTCAAAAATCATCTATCGATCGAGAGATGTGTTTACTCCACGGGAACACCCGAAGATTGTGCTGTGGAGTCAATTCTTTAATCTCTAATCTCAAATCAAGTGATATCAAATCCGTTAGCATCGGAATAGTAAATTCGAGTTCACTGTTAACGGTTGACGGTTGACTGTTCACTGTCAACAGTCAACCGTCAACCGTCAACATCATTCCGGTGTAACCGGAAATGATATGAATCAGTTTTTCAGCCAGCGGGCGGCGTCTTTGGCGTGATAAGTCAAAATCAAATCAGTACCAGCACGTTTGAATCCTGTCAAAGTTTCCATCACTACTCTTTCTTCATCTATCCAACCGTTGAGGGCGGCGGCTTTCACCATCGCATATTCCCCAGAAACGTTGTAAGCAGCAACTGGTAGGTTAGTTGCTTCCTTCACGCGCCAGATGATGTCCATATAAGCTAAAGCGGGTTTAACCATGAGCATATCTGCGCCTTCGGCAATGTCGAGAGCAATTTCTTTAAGAGCTTCGCGGCCGTTTCCGGGGTCCATTTGATAGGTGCGCCGATCGCCAAATTGCGGAGCAGAATCTGCAGCATCCCGGAACGGGCCATAATAAGCTGAGGCGTATTTTGCCGCGTAAGACATGATGGGAATATCTTCAAATCCAGCGGAGTCCAGTCCTTGGCGAATTGCTCCGACAAAACCGTCCATCATTCCCGAAGGCGCGATAATATCTGCACCGGCTTTAGCTTGAGCCACTGCGGTTTTCTTGAGCAATTCTAGTGTGGGATCGTTCAAGACGCGGCCGCTTAAATCTCCGACTTCCAAATAGCCGCAGTGACCGTGACTGGTATATTCGCACAGACAAGTATCAACGATGACGATTAAATCTGGTACGGCTTTTTTAACTGCTTCCGTCGCTTGTTGGACGATGCCGCAGTCGTGCCAAGCACCTGTCGCATCTGTGTCTTTATCTGCGGGAATGCCGAATAAAATAATAGCGGGAATGCCGAGGTCGTAGACTTCTTTTGCTTCTTCTACTATTTTGTCTACCGATAGCTGGTAAACTCCCGGCATCGATGTGACTTCTTTAGCAAAAGCTTCCCCCGGTACCGCAAATAGGGGGTAAATTAAATCGCTCGTTGTCAAGATATTTTCGCGTACCATCCGGCGGAGTTGGGGATGGTTGCGGAGGCGGCGGGGGCGGTGAGTTGGAAACATAATGTTTTTTTTACGGTAGATAAAGCCCTGTTTTTGAGGACTCGCGGCGTTTCTTTAAAAGTCTAGAGCTTATTGTTGGCCGATCGCCCTGTACTTAAGTAAAGTTCTGTAAAAGCCAGGATGTCGATTGTTTGTAGTAACAGAGATGTTGCACCATTCTCAATAACCATTTTATGGGCGGGCTAGAAGATCCCAACCCGTACTCCCCACAGGAAATTCAGTCTTTGTGGAACAGGCCCGAAAGCCGGCTCTTGAGAATGGTGCAAGAATTTAGTAGTAAGGAATGCAAGTCCTTTCTAGCTTTTCTCGTTTGCAGACTCAGGCGTAAATGTGGTTGGATCGGTTGGTACGGATATCTCGCTGGCTTCATACCTATAACCAGGCTGCCCAGAAGCGAGGATAGACTGTAAATTATAAATGTATCGAATAGTAACGGTCTTATGTACAAGCAACTAATTTCAAAGATGAAACCCCTTTTGAAACCACTATTTGCGATCGGTCTGGTACTGACGCTAGCCCTCGGTAACGCTGATGGAGCTCTGGCTGCCCGCAGCGGAGGACGCATCGGCGGCGGATCTTTTAGTGCTCCAGCGCGCAGTTACTCATCCCCGAGTCGCACTTACGCGCCGTCGGGAGGGGGTTACTACCCGGGCGGCGGCTTTGGCGGCGGTTTCGGTTTCCCGTTCTTGCTGCCGTTTTTTGGCTTTGGGGGCGGGTTTGGCGGCCTGTTCTCGATTTTGATTTTTATCTCGATCGCTAATTTCCTCGTCCAAAGCTTCCGCCGCGCCGGGGGCGGAACTGACGAACTCGGCAACAGCGCCCCCACTACTACCGTATCTGTCGCCCGCTTGCAAGTTGGTTTGCTAGCAGAGGCCCGCGGTTTGCAAGCCGAACTCGACGCCCTAGCGCTAAAAGCGGATACCGATACAGCAGCAGGTCGCGCTCAAGTGCTGCAAGAATCTACTCTGGCGCTGCTGCGGCATCCTGAATACTGGGCTTACGCGGGCGCTGAATCTGTGCAAACTCGCTTGGAAGCAGCCGAAGCTAAGTTTAATCAATTTTCTTTGGCAGAACGCAGCAAATTTACTGAAGAAACGCTCTCGAATTATAACAACCAGCTCCGGCAAGCAGGGAGCAGCAAGCTCCTGCCAGGTTTGCAGGAAAATGGGGCGCTGGTTGCTTCTGATTTGAATTCAGAGCCCGGGGAATTTATTGTGGTAACGGTGATTGTCGGTACTCAAGGTAAATTGCAATTGCCAGCAGTGAAAAATTCTGAAGATTTGCGCCAAGCTTTGCGCCAGATTGGGGGAGTATCGAGCGAGCAGTTGCTGGCGATTGAGGTGCTGTGGACTCCTCAAGCCAACGGGGACACTCTGACTGCTGACGATATGTTGGCCGGCTATCCTGATTTGCGATCGATTTAGTGAGCAAGACTGGGCGCGGAGCATTGTCTACCGCGCCCCATCCCGCAGCAAAGCTGGGCGGGTCAACCCAATTGGTTTTGAGACGCGAATTTTACACGAGTTTTTTGAGGTCGATCGAGTTAAAGAAGATTGTTTAACAAATGCTAGTATTGAGAGATTATGATTCAGCCTGATTCATCTGCTATGGGCAAAGCCTGGCTGAGATGGGTTTTGCGAAGAAGTTAGGCAGGATAAAAAAAACTGTATTGAGCGAGGACTGCTTCGGAAGAAGTTGCGACCGCGCGCCATCTAAATTTTATATGAAAGAAGAAGGGATCGAGAGCTAAAACTTATGGCCGACAGCAGCAGGAAAAAAGCACTTTTTATTTTGAGCCAGTTAAATAATGACGATATCAACTGGATCGTCCATAAAGGCAAAAAGGAAGTTCTCGATCCGGGCGGGATTTTGATCCATGAAGGGAGACAGATCGATGCGCTATACATTGTTTTGAATGGGAGTTTGAGCGTTTTGATCGAGGCTGAGCGGACTAGAGAACTCGCTAAAATAGCCAGCGGAGAACTGGTGGGAGAAGTCTCTTTCATTGACGCTCGCCCTCCTTTGGCAACGGTGAAGGCGATCGAAGAAACTCACTTGCTGGCAATTCCTAGGCGGCAGTTAGTAATCAAACTTCAAAACGATATGGGCTTCGCTTCCCGGTTTTATTATGGAATTTCACTGTGTCTGGCAGACAGAATGCGCGGTACGATCAGACATATAGAATACGGTCGCAATATTGAATTAGATCAACCAGAATTTGAACGAGAGGATATCAATCCTAACGTCCTGGAAAATTTGGCGCTAGCTGAGGCTAAGTTTAATTGGCTGAGGGAAAATGTTAAAGCTTGAGGAATTTTAAGGCTTTTTTGAGCTGGGTGTGAAAACTTGCCGATTGATACGGTAATTGAGAGAGGTACGATGTAACTTCTCAACTCAAAAAACCGATGTGCAAAACACAACACGGGCGGGTTGTACCGGAAATAGCGAGCAATAACTGCCGGAACTATAAAAACCCGCCCCTTGGGTTTGCAGTTGCAATTTCGCGCGCTGAAACGCCACTACCAACCACACAATCTAGATAATGCCCGGGCCTTTACCGCGAGTGTCTGCATCCATTGTCAGTTTTCCTTCCTCGCCTTTTTTATCTTTCACTTCTGCGAGAATTCGAGCGCGTTCTGCGGCTTCAGCTTCCTCTTTTTCTCTCAAATCGCCCGGTTCGTTGATGTACATTTCCGGTTCGATCGCGTAATTGTTAACCAGACCTTCTTTGTCTACTGTATAACCATCTGTAGTGTGAATGCTTTCGTCATCGGTTTGGTCATCAGTCTTTGCAGCTTTCTGCTTTCCTTCGGTGGTTGTGTGCATGAAGTTAGCGCCTTCGCGTTCTTGCCGCGCTGCTGTCTCCGCAGGAGTAATGCCCCTGTCGTAGTGGGGGGCTTCCATATTAGCTTCGATTTCTTCGTCGGCGGGTGTTGCTTTGCTAATTTCTCTCTCGGGCGGTGTTGGTTGGCGATTAGTCATGATTTATTCCTGAGTTATCTTTTCAAAAAGGTCTTTGCGCTATGTTTAAATATTATGCCCAAGCTAGCTCATTCACAAACTATCTTTGGTTATAGTTTGCGAAAAATTGCTGTGAGGGAAAATACCTTGATGGACTCTTCCTGAAGACTGATAAAATTCTGTTTTTATTTAAATTTTTACTATCGGCGACTATTTGGCATCTATCTAAAGATAGGGAAGTGGCCATTGCCGGTTGAGGATTGGGAATTGTACTAATGACTAATGATAGCAGTTTAGAACCAGAATTTTACGGTAGGCCAGTTCTCAAGCTCGATAGTCATCAGTCATTCCCAATTATTCAATTCTTTAATCTAAAGTCGTCTGACTTTACGATTCTTTAAAGAAGCGGATGATTTCGCGGACGTGGTTGAGAAATTGTCCGTCATCGGTGAGTTGGGCGATCGCACTTTCTGCATCTCTTCTCAGTTTAGTGTGTTCTGCCTGATTTGTCGCTTGCAAAGATTGTAGAGATGCGGATACAGTAGTTAATTCTCTTCTGATAGCTTGCCGTTCCCGATTTTGGACAGCCGCCCACGAATTCGGATCGTCTGAATTTAATTGATCGCTCAAATTCCTAACAGTAGATTCTAACCCTGCAAAGCGGCTGCGGAGTTCGACAATATCTTCGCGGGGGTACAAAAATTGGCTGCGGATAGTTGTCAGCCGCTGGGCTAAATACTGATAACCTCGGATAGCTGGACGCAGTACAGTTAACAGCAGTGCAGCACCGGAACTGAGATAGCCAATAGCACTAATTCCGGTGGCGGCTAGGGCGTAAAGTGCGATCGCGCTAAACAGGTGAAGTGCGATCGCCGCCAAGAGCGATCGGCGAACTAATAAAGTAACGTATTGGAGTTGTTCCCGATCGACAGCAATGTTTTTTTTAGTCGATTCTGCGGCTTGCGCTAAAACTTCTTTAGCTTCAAAATGGATATTCCAGGGAACTGTAACTATCAGCAACAGCCATTCAAAAATAGCAATGGCAATTACCCAATCAATAAAACTGCCGGCGGAGACGTGCAGCCATTGGAGAATGGCAAAAACTAGCAGCAAAAATATGCCTGTGACGGCACCAAAACCTGCGAAAGTGTAATACATAGCGATGCCTTGGTGGAATGTTGTTTTGATTGTGGGTAGGTGCTTTAGGTCTGGAGTAATAAACTGTGACAGTTAAGTGAGCGTCCTATTAATCCCGGTTCATTAGTTATGAGTAACAATGCAGGCCAAGGGTTGCGAGCAACCTATTTTTTCCCACAAATACTTGCTCTACCTCAATCGTGGAAGGTAGTTGAGATTTGGGGTAGGTTGTTTAGGTATGGATTCATAAGGTGTGACAGTTAAGAAATCGTCCTATTGAACCCAGTTTATTAGTGATTAGTAATACTCCGGGAGACAAGGGTTTCCAGACGCCTGGTTTGTTCCAGGAACATACACGGGCTTGAACCCATCCATAATAGACATCTCCAAAAAACCAACTCTCGTTAAATTGCCAATATATTATAAGGGAGATTTATGTAAAAAGAATGAGTCAACTTCGCGAACACATAGAAAGACATCCCTCAGAAACTACTCGGCTATTAAGTCTAAACTATGACCAACTTATAGGGCTAATTACTCACGCATAAAATCTGTAGGTAGTGCTTTTTTGTAAAGGGCGGAGGAAAATAGTATAATCGATCGACGATCGCGACAGAGGAATGATTGAATGAAACTCGCTCTAAGTTGCCCGACCTGTGGATCTGATGACATTATGAAAAATGGGACAACGCGCAGAGGAAAACAAAACCATAAATGTCGAGACTGTGGAAGACAGTTTGTGGAGGCTCCACAGTGGAAACCAAAAGACAAAGACATCATCGCATTGGTAAATTTATTGTTATTGGATAAAATCCCCTTAGCCGGAATAGTCAGAACAGTAGGTGTGTCAGCAAGCTGGCTCCAAAACTATGTGAACAAATATTATCAAGCATGTAGAGCAGCAAGCAGAAGTAGTGCCAAAAGCAATCATGGAAGCTGACGGTTCAAATGGATGAGTTGTGGTCGTTTGTGGATCATAAAGGAAACAAACAATGGGTCTGGATTGCGCTCGATGCTCAAACCAGAGAAATCATCGGATGTAATATCGGAGAGCGTTCACGGGCATCAGCCAGACAACTCTGGGATTCATTACCAGGGGTATATAAGCAGTGCGCCAAGGTGTATACAGAGATGTGGGAGGCGTATGAAAAGGTAGTGCCAAGCAAAAGGCATTTTGCGGTAGGAAAGGAGACCGGATTAACGAATTATATTGAAAGGCTCAACAACACGTTAAGACAGAGAATATCGAGGTTAGTGAGAAAAACATTATCATTCTCGAAAAAGCTAGAAAATCATATCGGGGCAATCTGGAACTTCATCCACGAATATAACCAACAAGTTAGAAAAAAAAATAGGGATTGCATAACAAGATCGATTGTTTTTCTCTGTCCTTTATAAAAAAGGACTACCAATCTGTATAACCAGCAGAAAAAAGTTCAACATAATTCTAAAATTTGCATCATCAAAGGCGGAGATGGTCGCCAACCTAAATTAGAGATTGCCGCTCAAATTCTCCTGACTTTGGTATATTTACACCATCTTCCCACATTTCCAGTATTAGGAGTTCTATTTGGAGTCAGTGAGTCAGCAGCTAATTATATCTTTCACAAATGGATAAAGTTTTTAGATAAATCTTGCCTGCTTAGAGAGTTATAACAGGTAAAAAAATGATTCGGAATGCCAATGACTTGTTGAAATATTGAGTGAATTTTAGTTGATTCTAGATAGCTATGAACAGCCAAGAAAAAGACTTACAGACTATAGAAAGAAGAAAAAATACTATTCAGGTAAGCAAAAAAAACCTACCTTAAAAAATCCAATAGTTGTAATGCCGAACGGGGAAGAAATTGTTGATGTAGTAGTGGGAGAAGCTGGAACAACGGCGGACATGAAAATTTGGAATTCCCGACGAAAAGAATGGAATCCAGAGCACAAATTTTAAGGGTACAAAGCTGGGGAACTATTAATTGATACTCGTCACAAAAAAATCGAAGTAAAAATATTACAGAGGCTCAAAAAAAGCCAACAAACAGAATGTTAAAAAAAGAATAATAGTAGAGCATATGATTAGGTGGGTGAAGATTTAGTGTGCAGCAGAGAGATTTCGCTTAAAATCTGGCAATTACGAGCCAGTAATTATGGTCGTATGTGGATTAATGAGATGGCGGATTGGTGCAATAGTTATATGTCAAGAAAAATCGATAGAAACCGGAAAAAATAGTAAGAATAATGTCATAAAAATTGGTATTTATGATTAATATAATCTTCCAACCCTTATTTAACTGTTAGTTTCTTGTCCGAAGCTCGAAGCGAGCTTCGGACAAGAAACCAAGCGGGGGAAAGGTTTGGCAGTTATTGGAGATGTCTATTAATGGCCGTCGCAATTGATTTAATAAATCCTCAACATCTAAAAAACTCGTTTACTAAATGCTGCTACTGTCATCTATGAACTGAAATAAGACTTACGCAGGTCTAGGCTAGAAACTAGGTTTTTCGTAGATTTTTAGTTGAGAGACTAACAATTTTTCTAGGGAACCCGGTTTCTTTGCGTAAGTCATGTGAAAATTATGCTTTTCACTTTAATCATCAGAAACTATTCTCAAAACCAAGGCCATTCTGCAAGAGGAGAAAAATTTTGAGATTCAGCTACTGTCGCAGTAAATTGGCGGTTTGCTTCCCGCCGCTGAGCTAATCTCCACTGTCGCCGGCGCCAAAGTGCGAGGCCAGTGAGCGACAACAATGTCGGTGTAAGTCCGATGAAAAGGTAGAGAATTCGTGTTGTCAACCCGCCAAAAGCACCGATATGTATCGGGAACCACGCAATTATAATCCGGAAAGCTGCATTTGTTGTAAAAGAATTTTCCACCCGCAAAGCTTCTCCGCTATACCGATCGAGATAGACGTAGCTGCTACCGTTGGGGTGGATGTCCCCGCCCAGTCTTTTACGCACTAGGAATGTCCCCTGCGGTTCGCGGGGAAAGGTAATGGAAAGGCTTTTGCCCGAAGGTAACGCCAAGTCAGCTTTTTGTAAAACAATATCTGCTGGGATTGTCGGTGAATTCGCCACAATAGTTGATGTTAATTGTGGGGGTTTTGGCGTACCGGCGAGCGAGTAAACGGCGCTTTTAAACTGAGTTTCAAAAGCCATGGCTGTGCCGGTAGAGGCGATCGCGATCAAAAGCACACCCGATAAAATCCCCCCGACTTTGTGAATGTCGTAGTTCATTAGGTGAGGCAAGGAATGCCACCGGATCGAAAAGCCGGCCACCAGCTTTTTCCAACCAGGCCACAAAATGAGTCCAGTTACACTCAGCAGCAGCAACAGCAATCCGCAGATACCAACAACCGTCTCGCCGGCTTTACCTCCCAGAAGGCTGATGTGGAGCTCATAAATGAAACTCATTAAAGTCCGACCCCACTCCTGAGAGCCGAGAACAGATCCCGTGTAAGGATCGAGATAGATGAAGAGACGCCCGCCGTTATTTAACAGCATCTGCACTGTATACACGCTATTTAACGTGCGAGGCAGATCCATGAAATTAAGCTGCAAATCGGGATAAGCTGAGCGGACTGTATCAACTACAAACTGTACAGATACTCGATCGCCTTGTGGCACAACTTGGAACATCTGGGGATTGAGGAAAGCGTTGATTTCTTTCCAAAAGATCAGCGAACTGCCAGTTAAGCTGACGATCGCTAGCAGTATCCCCACCGTCACACCTATATAGCGGTGCAAAACTAATGCGATCTGGCGCAATTTCATTTGTTTCACCAATTGAGCACGTAGCGGACATTAATGCTTCTGCCTCTAGCGGCAAACCTCTCGGAATTATTAAAACCGCCGGCACGTTGAATCCTGACTGGGAAATATTGACTGTCCAACAAGTTCTCAACACCAATGTTTAGCGTTCCCGGCCCAATCTCGATGCTGCTAATGTAATCCACCACCAGATAGTTGTCTATATCTGCGAGGTCAACTTTTTTATCAAAAGCCCGATCGCGATCGCCGATATATACTAATTGCAATCGGTTGCGCCATCCCGGGGTAGTTTGGTTTTGAATATAACTCGTCAGCTTCAGCGGTGAGATAATGCTGCTATTGAGAGGCAAATAGTCTCCATCTCGGTTAACATCATCTTCACCTTCTTGCCAAGTTGCAGTACCGCCGAGTTGCCATCCCCCTCCCGGCCGCCAGTCAAGAGTTCCCTCAACACCGTATATCCGTTGCGGTGCGCGGTTAATTCCGATTGGAAAGCCGCGCTCGTCTAATAGGAAACTTTCACCCAATTCGGAGGTATTGTAAAAACCCGAAATAGACGCTTGCACTTGCTGCCAGTTGCCGCGAACCCCGATTTCGTAGTTGTCAACTCTTACCGCTTCTAACTGTTTAAAATCGCCCCCAATCGAAAATCCGGCTGGCGGACGGCGCAGGAGATTGCCAAAATCTGGTATGCTAAAACCTTGGGCAAAGTTACCAAAAACATTAAATGTGTCTGTGATTTTATAGACAGCACCGACATTAAAGACGGTGCTGTTAAAGTCCAAATCTCCGCCTTCAATATCTGCATTGGCTGGGAAGGTAGTGTAGTCGTCAACACTGAAGCCGATGCGCTGGTGGCGCAATCCACCGCTGACTAAAAAGTTATCGCTAATATCCCATCGCAACTGAGCAAACAAACCTAGCTGGCTGAGGTCATAACGCGGAACCTCGACGCGTTCGTCAATTTTACGGTAAACTCGACCGCCGCTTTCATCGTAAGCCACAGGATCGAAAATATCTTGCACAATGGTGTTGTATTCGTTGTTGTAATCAACTCCCCACAGTAAACTAGCTGCTGTAAATACAGGAGTGTCAATCTGCAAGCGACCGCCCCAATTTTGATGTTCTACCTGTCCAAAAGCAATATTTTTGAAAAAAGCATTTCGAAAATCGGTAGGAAAAAAGTTTAGAGAGTTGGATCGATAGTAAGCTTGAGCCTGAAGCTGGCTGCCAAAAAGCCGATCGTGAGTGTAGGTCAAGTTAAAGAGAGTATTTATATCTCTTGGGGGGTTAGAGTCAATAATTTCGATTTCTCCTACTCTCAAAGCCCGGGCTTTTTCTGTTCCTGCCGGGCGGGTATCGACCCTCAAATCGTTGATATACTCGTTATCGACTTGGCTAGAACGGTAGTGATTGAATGTTAGTTGCAAGCGCTGTTGAGAATCTAGGTTTACTCCTGCCTTGGCTAATACATTGAAGGTAGCGCTTTGATCTAAGGGGCGATTGTTAAAAATGCGATCGCCTTCAGCATGATAAAAAGTGCCGGTGCTTTCTCGCGAGAAGGAAAAGGCGTAGTTGTAAGCGCCCTCTGTACCGGATAGGGAATGCGCGATGTAGTTGCCAAAACTGCCGCTTTCTAGGAAGCGTCGGTTGCCGGCTGCTGCTGTCAGACC
>NZ_JAUBRM010000196.1:0-3593 GCF_036701905.1 Microcoleus sp. MON2_D5 | reverse complement strand
ATGCTCAGGCACTCTATTAAATTATTAATACATTACCTAAAATTTCAGGATGTTCCCGTTCCAGCAGTATTCATACCCTGATTCAGCAACGCCAAATTTTGATTGCCTATGTTAAAATTATTTGCGACAGGGAGAGTCCCCCGCCTGTCAAGATTTTGGTTGAAAGCAAACAAAAATTTTAGTCACGGGAAATAAAATGAGTAGCCAAGTTAACGAACCTCTGGAAATATGGATCAATGAAGATTTACTACTTCCTGGTGTACGCCCAGCCCCACTGCTAATGCACCTCAGCCCGCCGGACACTCGTCCCGAGTTACTGTTTTGGAATGGGCTCAGGGATAAATTGCCGGATATAGTTAAGATTCACCGATTTACAAACTTGGCAGATGCAGGCAAGATTGTGGTAACTCCACATTTTATTTCAAGTTATTATAGCCTTAAGAAGGAACGTGAATTTTATAGATTCAAACGCCAAGTATTAGGATCACAAAGGACTCTCGTCACCTTTTCAAACTGTTTGGAGTTTCAGCCTTCTCAAGGAGAAATATTTTTTGCAGCGTCCACTTACAATGATAAAAAAGAAAAATCGATACCCACGCCCCAATGGAGTTACGACCTGGGAGAGAAGGTAAATATCTCAAAGCCATCAATTCCTACTGTCGGTTTTGTGGGAAATATTGAATATCCATCCCGACTAAATTCCCTGATATTACGTTATATTAAATTTTCTGATTCTATGGTTAACTGGATGGCAGGCAACCTTTTTGTTAATCGTAATTTGAATTTGGGAAGGCGAAGGTTGATTGCACGATTAGTCAGAAAAAAAATAATTAATGAAGTGCGAAAAGCGAAAAATCTACAAACATCTTTGATTGAAAGAAAGAGAGATTTTTTTACTCTTCCCGTGGAAGAAAGAAACCGCCAAAGAGCCGAGTATATTAAAAATATCGAGGATAATGCTTATATCTTGGTGATCAGGGGAGACGATAATGGCTGTTACCAGCTCTGGGAGGTGATGTCAGCAGGGAGAATTCCGGTTTTTATTGATACCAATAGATCGTTACCGGAGTTGAGAGGGATGAAATGGGAAGATTTTTGCGTGATCGTTCCTTTTTCGGAAGTGCATCGGATTGGAGATTATATCCAAGCTTTTCACGATCAACTTTCGGATGAGGATTTTGCTGAGGTCTGCCGGAAATCTCGCGCTGCTTTTGATCAGCTACTTCCTCACAATTTTGTTGTCAGGATTTTGGAAATAATTGCCAAAAGTACCAACTAATGAGGTTGAAAAATGGCGAGATAATGGCGACTAAGAATATAGGAGTTAATTTAACTATCGGAGAAAAATACAGCAGTTATTAATCATTTCTCCGATTTCTCTCCGGCCTAAGTGTTACAGTTTGCTAGTTATTTGTATTAGCGGTAGTTGATTAGAATAAAAAGCGAGCGCTTTTTTTTTTAAGAAAATCACGACTGCAACCACTTCATAAACTTATTCGTCGCAGTACCAATAGATTCTCCGACTTGTTTCTTCAACCGCCACCGATGAAACGCTTTTTCGTAATCTTCCCCTTCAGTTTGATAAACATTCCAAGCATTTAGCGACAATCCCAATCCCCACGTTAGTAAAATGAACAGCGACCAAGAAAGCTCGTGCGATGCTGCTAGATTAAACAAAACTAAAAAAGTATTGATAATGCCGTATTTGGTCACATTTTTATGTAATTTGCGGCGACGGTAAGAGTTAAAAACCAGCTTTTCTTGAAATTCTCCTCTAGTTGCTAACCATTGCTGTTCCGCCGCTACAATATCCTGTTCGGAAATGCCCAATTCCGCTGCAATCTCGAAAAGCTGGACTCTGGATAATTCCCCTTCATCCTGTCGCCGCGCGATCGCAAGCTGTAAAATACCCTGAGCATCCTCGGAACCGTAAATGTGATTTATTTGACTTTCATTTGTGGCCATAAAAGGTTTCCTATAATTCCTGACATCCTTTCTATGATAGATATAGACGCAGTTAAACGACAGGTAGTGACATTGGCGGATTTCAACACCCGGACATTTGAGTGAGCGAGGCTCTTGACTATGGGAGGAGAAATCGAAGAAGCGATATATTACCTCAAATTGCAACTAATTAATTTCCCGAAATTTGACTAAGTTTGCTATCTCGTTTCAACATAAATTGATAAAATATCCCAAACAAAATCACCGCAATCATTCCCACGACTAAAGAACCTTCACCCTCATGCCAATATTTAAACAAATCTAGGCGATTAGATGCAACTAACAATGCCATTCCCGCAACTCGAAAAACATTAATAATAAAACCACAAATGACAGCGACACCTATTACCAAAGCCTTATTTTGTTTAGTAGGAAACATCACCAAACAAACTACAGCTAAACCTAATAAGTAATTCATTGCCTCTATACCCGAACAACCCCCATTTACCAACACTCTTCCTGTCGGCAAAGCAACATAATTACCGTAACGTGTTACATCAAAGCCGACATACCACAAAGAATAATAAGCAAATTTAGCAGTAAGCGAGGTAATAAAATCCACTAAAGGTAACGTAATGACACTGGGGGTGCCATGAAAAAATAGTATTACCAATTCACGCCAATATAGTTTGAAGTTCTGAAAACCTACCGCAAGTAGGCTCAAACCTAAACCCGACAAAAAAGGTGCAAGTCTTAAAAAAGGATCGAATTTAGTGGAAACCCCAGCACTTTTAAATAAAATAAAAGCTATTAATAGCGTCCCTGCTACTCTCGACAATAGATCACTTTTTATCTCACTCTGTTTGAGAATATCCTGGTTGTCCCAAAGCAGGGAACCCACAGCGAACCAAAAAACTATACTCATCCAAAAATGAGCAATATCGTCCATTTTCCACAGGATTGTCATATTCAGAGTTACTAAAGCTGTGGCGATAATGATGAGCCAAAAAAGTTTTCTTTTGAACATTTTAGATATTAGTTATTAGTTGATTGATGAGAGCCATACTTCGGACAGTTTTTGATTGCCAACCGTAGAATAAGGGTTTCCAGTCGATGCGGCAATCGAAGTACCAACGAAAAATCGAGGGTTTCAGACTACGAACTAAAAACAGTCCAGACTATTGTTAGATCATATCATAAAAATAGTAGGGGATGTGCCCAACTCATTAGCTTGAAACCCTCCTACGGAAAGGACTAGGGGGATTTTAAATGCCGTAAATCTTGGAGATGATGTTAGTAGACACTCTGGAATTTGATGGATGGTGAGACTCAGATGCAACGCATAGCTCAGCATTAGGACACCTAGTGAAAAGACGGCTACTCGAAATGATTGGTTGGGTGCCTAGCACTTTCTTACTCAGCCGCTGTAAGCAAAGACTAAAAAGGGAGTGAATCAACAATAATTAAAAATAAGTAGCCTTAATGAGGCTTGGATTTCTTCAGAGTAGACGCAATTGGCACCGCGCACGGTGTGATATCATGTCCGGTCGATTAACCATGATATGATCAGGAGAAACACCACCCCCATCAAATAAAGAATGCCAAAACGAATTACGATCACACCTCATCTGAGTTTAGAAGAGCTACAA
>NZ_JAUBRM010000195.1:0-3598 GCF_036701905.1 Microcoleus sp. MON2_D5 | reverse complement strand
ATTTGTTTATGATTGCTTTATTTGGTTTTCAATGTTCGTGACGGCTTTATGTTCCGCCATGTAAATAAACATAAAGCCTATTCTAAGGTTTGTAAAGTATTTTAACAACAGATTAACTAATGAATAGTATAAGTTGAACTTATCAAAGTTAATAAAACTGGATAAACAGGTAAGAATGCACAAAAAAGTATGTAAAGCCTGGAAGCGCGTCGCCTTCAGGCATGGAAATATTAAGATACAGACTTTTGCTGGCTAGGTATCATAATGAGAGCCCAATAGGGAACTTCAGCGGGCTCGACATCTGCGATCGCCCGAATTCGCTGATTCGGCATAGTTGCGCGTTCTATATACAGTGCTCGATCGAACTGTCCCAACTCAATCAGTACGTCCCGGACTTTCGCAAAATGCCGGCCCAGCTTAATAATCACAGCAGCATCAACAACCGCCAATCGATCGCGCAAAACCTCAGCCTCCAGCGTCGCAGGCATAATACTTAACACATCGTTACGATAAGTCAGCGGCACTCCCAACGCAGCCGCACTCGCCATTGTCGAAGAAATTCCCGGCACAACTTCAGTGGTAAATGTCCCCGACAAACGGTTGAATAGATACATAAACGAACCGTAGAGAAAAGGTTCGCCCTCACATAGCACCGCCACATCCCGCCCCTCGCTCAGATGTGCGGCAATTTTCTCCGCAGCAATATCATAATAAGGTTGAGACGATCGCGTCGGACTAAAAGGCAACGGCATCGGAATCTCAATTTGCTCCGGGCGCAGATAATCTGCGACGATCGCCCGCGCCAGCACCTTACCATTTTCCATCGCCGGATAGGCAATCACCGGCACCGATTGCAAAATCCGATAAGCTTTCAAAGTAATCAACTCTGGATCGCCAGGGCCAATACCCAAACCGTACAATTTACCACTAGCCTTAGTCATAATTCATCCTTTTTCGCTAACGCATTCACGGCCGCCGTTGCCATTGCACTGCCACCGCGCCGCCCGTGCAACGTAATAAATGGCACTCCCCGACTGTTGGCGGCCAGTTCGGCTTTGGATTCGGCGGCCCCGACAAATCCTACCGGGAAACCCAAAATTAAAGCCGGTTTGGGTGCTCCGGCATCCAGCATTTCCAGTAGTCGGAACAAAGCAGTCGGGGCATTGCCAATTGCCACAACCGCACCCTGCAAGTTGTCCAGCCATAAATCAAGGGCCGCGGCAGATCGAGTATTTCCTATTTGCCGCGCCAACTCTGGGATTTCGGAATGCCAGAGGGTGCAAATCACCGGATTGTCAGCCGGAAGGCGTTTGCGAGTGATGCCTTCAGCCACCATCCGGGCATCGCACAGGATGGGCGCACCTGCAGAGAGGGCTTGGCGTCCGCAGGTGGCTGCACCGGGGGAAGCTGCTAAATCTGCAACAATATCGGTCATGCCGCAACTGTGAATTAGTCGCACGGCTACCGATTCTAAATCGGGCGGCAAGCTTGACAAATCTGCTTCGGCTCGAATTGTGGCGAAGGATTTAATGTAGATTTCTGTTCCGTCTCGAATGTAGTCAATCATTGTTTAAAACTGCTATGGGAATTTTGTGGAATTTGTGAAATAGATTTTTTGAATGAACCGCGAAGGCGTGAAGGACGCGAAGGAAGAAATCTCAAGAGAGATAGAAAGAGAAATGCTTAAAATTTGTCTGTTTTTATGGGATATTTTTTCACTTTCAATTCCAATTTTCGGTGCTCCCCAACTCCTGCAATTGGTCGATCGCCTGCCGATCGACAAACTCACCCAATGACTCCACAGGCTCTCGAAACCGCTGATACACTCGCAACATTCGCTCGATCGCATCGGGCATCTCGATCGCACTCACCGCCTGAAAAATTTTTCGTCCGAAGGGCAAATCTTTTCTACCCGCATAAATGTCGTAACCTTTGATCGTCTCGTCTCCTCGCTCAATCTGAATTCCTACCAGCGTGATATCAATGGGCTGGTGCTGGGCGCAGGACTTTTGGCAACCGCTGAAATGAATGTTAATCGGCAGGTCGAGCGTCAATTTTTGCGCTAAATCCCTCACCATTGCTAGGGCGTCACTTTGAGTATCTGTCGCCGCCGACGCACAGCCACTGCTGCCGGCACAAGCCACCAAGCACGAATCTAGGCGAGTCGCCGACGAGTGCAATCCCAAATCGGCGACTTGCTGTTTTACCTCAAAAAGCTGGGAGTTGGGGATATCAGAAATTAGCAGATTTTGCCACGGCGTAAGTCTCAGGGTACCGCTGGCTAGCTTTTGGGCTAAATTCGCCAAATCCCGCAGTTGCTTTGATTCTAGCCTACCGAGAGGCAGTGCAATTCCCATGTAGGAGAAACCGGACTGTCGTTGAGGATGAATGCCGAGATGTCGGTGATGGGGGAGGGATTTTTCAGATGAGGCATCTTGGCTGTTTTTGGGAAAGGTGCAAGATGGGAATTGCCATAAAAATGGTAAATTCTGCTGTACCCTTTCTAGATAACTTTCAGCGCCCCAATCTGCCAGCAGGTGACGCAAACGCGGTTTTTTGCCATCAATTCGAGGTCTGTTTTTGGTGTATTCAAGATAGGTGCTAGCGAGGGCGGCTAATACGGAAATACATTGCGATTCTTGGATTAAAATTCCTGTATCGCCGTTTAAATGCAGCCGAAAAACGATTTCTGATTGGGTTGAACGACCGCATGCAGCTAATAAAATATCGTTGCGTAAAGCCTGGATCGAAACTGATTCCCCGCCGTCGAAGCCAATACTGAACTTAGGCGAAAGTTCCGACAACTCGGAATGTGTTTGCAGGTAATCATCCCAAGCTTTCACTAGCGGGCGAGTATCCAGTAACTGCTGGCGATCGATCCCTGCTGTCGGACTTGCCATAATATTGCGAATCGGGTCAACTTCAACGCGGCGAGACGCTATCCCCAATTCCTGCAAGCGGTTCCAGACTTCCGGGGCAATTTCCGAGTTCACTTCTCGGATTTGCAAATTTGCCCGATTTGTCACTTGCAAACAGCCGGTACTGTATTGATCGGCCAAATCGGCGATCGTCCAACACTGCTGCGCGTTTAAAATTCCCCCCGGAATCCGCATTCTCGATAAAACTCCGTCTCGGGCTTGGGAACCGTAAAATAAACCCGGACAAGTCGGCAAATCAGTCAAAGCTAACAAATAATCTCCTCCCCGTGCTACGCAGGGAATCCAAAAGTAAACGCCCACAAAGCGCCCCCGAAATCGGCATTCTGACTTTTACAGTTGCGGCACAGCGCCGGAATTGCACCGGACTTTCCCGCTTTCAGGTTTTAGAAAGGTATCACGACCTGACCGACAGAAAGCAAAACCCTCAACTTTCTTAACAAAACCCCTGGCGATCGCCCCTGTCTCTCCTCTCATCAGCTTTCCTAATCGCAGTCATCAGTTTAACTGTCGCTCAACCCCTTTACAAACCTTAACCACACCGTTAATAATATAAACATCATCCGAACATTGACAACCAAATACAGCAATCATAAAACCATGACAACAACCTTACAGCAGCGCGAAAGCGCCAATGTCTGGGAACGCTTTTGTGAGTGGGT
>NZ_JAUBRM010000194.1:0-3671 GCF_036701905.1 Microcoleus sp. MON2_D5 | reverse complement strand
TATCCTTTCTCTGCGCTGTGCTTATCTCAATGGTCAACTTTCCACTTGATATATGTGCAAAACTGAGATGCACCCATGTTCCTGCATCCAGGTGAGCAATTTCTGCGACAGCCGTCTAGCTACACCGCCATCAGCATTTGATTCCCAGCCAGAAAAACCCTTGTCAAAATCGTCAAAGAACAGCACGCAGCCGCCCAAATTATCGGCTGTATCCAGCATTTTGTTGAGAGCGCGGTCGGGATTAGAGGAACCTAGAATATTGCCCCAACTTGCTGCTAAAAGCGCATAACCTAGCTTCTTAGCAGCTAGCTTCGCACTCAAACTTTTGCCCGTCCCCGGCGGCCCCCACAGCAGCATTCCTTTGGGAGGTCTGAGGTGGTATTTCTTGGCATCAGCTTCTGACAGCTTTACGACTTCGCTCAAATAAGCGTCTAATAAATCTAAACCGCCAGCATGAGGCACGTCTGGAGAAGCAATGAACTCCAACCCCTGGTCTCGAAGTTGCGATATTTTATGCTCCAATACCAACTGTGCGATTTGGACAACTGAAGCGGTCACAGAGAGCGATCGATCTAACACCAATTCAATTTCAGCAGTTGGCAGCCCTAGACTAGAAACAGCCAGCCGTTTTTTAGCAGCTACCGCATCTGAACCAAAATCAAGGGAACAATTGCGATCGCAAAAATTATCTACAAGAACTTCGACTTCAAAACGATCGGGTAACGGACATTTGAGTAGAGGAATTAATGGACTTAGCTTTGATGGCAGTTGGATGTACTCACCCAGCAGTACCCAATATTGGTTGGCCCAACGCCCTTTCAGCTCAAAGAATGCGTTAGCCAATTGAGAATAACGGCGGACAAGAGGCTGTTCGGTACTGTCTGATTCCAAAATATCCTCTAACAAAAAGATACCGGGACAGTCATTTTCCAGCAGAAATTGCAGCACATCACTTCCGACAGATAGCTCAGTTTTACATAAGACGCATTCACTATTATACATCTGGGAAATATCTGAAACGCTTGTCATATCTGAATGACAACCTAAAATTGGGAGATTTTTATTCAAACACCGCACCTGTTGAAGAGTTGCATAGCCTGGATTCCAATAATAAACAGGTAAACAACACTCACTGGCGTACTGATGAAATGATGACAATATTTTTTGGCGATCTGCACTGTAATATTCTAGGGCAAATATTGGAGTTGGAGGGACTCTTAAATTAGACAAAATCGTGAAATATTTCATGAATTTATATATCTAAATAGAGGATGTTTAACATAAAAGTTTAACTAACATAATTAAAATTTAGCGTCCTGCTAATGAGCGAAGTTTTCCCCCTCAATTGGAGGGGGTAATTGTGCCTAACGGCACTAATAAATTGATGTTATGCAAGTTAAATTGTCAATCATGGTCACAAGTAAAAAGCAAACCGCAGCCACTCCCATTCGCTCCCGGTCCCCAGTGCCTGCCAAATCTCAACCGCCTGAAAAGCAAAACAGTAAAACAGTTAGCATTAACAATGGAGCCAAATCAGAACCTCAACCTAACCTCAGCTCCGAGCAACTTGCTGGCGAGCTAGTCAAACAGATTCGCAATACAATTCATAAGAAGTACGGCGTGACAATTCAGCGTCGCGATAGCCGTATTTCGACAAAGGTTGGCCACGCAATTCGCGAAAAACTGGGATTGGATATTCAAGCTCAGTTGAATAAGCGCAACGGTAATGGCAATGGTAAAAAGTTCGACTGGCAAGAGTGGAACAATACTGTGTTTCCCAAGCTAGTTGGCCGACCCGATGAACTCAAGTATGATGTCGAAGTTGTTGCCTTAGCGATGAGCCAACTTTACGATACAATTGCTGACAACCCGCAAGCTGCCATTGCCGATTTAATGGAGTTCAATGCTCAAAGCTTAAAGCGTCGCAACGAGTTAGCTAAATCCTCTGAAGAAGATACTGAAGAACTCGATGAGGACGAGGAATTCGATGATGAAGATGATGAAATTGATGACATACTCGATGAAATTGATGACGAAGACGAAGACGAGGAAGGCGATGAGGATGAGGATGAGGATGAGGATGATGACGATGAGGAGGATGATTTTAGTTTAGACGAAGACGAAGAATTTGAGGAAGACGACGAATAATTGCTAAAGTTTGATTAGAAAGCTCTGCTGAAAAAGCAGAGCATTTTTTTGCCTCTATCGAGGCCTTTTCCACGAATCGCGATGTTGGGTAATGATTGTCGCCACCGTCCGAATCAGGACGCTCTGGGAAGCATACCCAACAAATTCACAATCAAGGAAACTTTGACCTTGGTTGTGAATTTAATTTTACCCACTCACCCACCCACTAAATTTTTTGAATTAATTGTAATTAGCGAACTGTCGTCGCTTTAGTTGTGAAGAAAAAACACGCTTGAGGGTTAATCATGGCTAATCGCAAATCCGCTCCAACTCCGATGCAAAAGCAATTTGCAGAAACTCTTGAAGAACAGCGCTTCGAGATGTTTTTGCACGTTGCCCGCGAGTTAACGGGACGTGCCAAACAACGACAGTTGCAGAAAGGTAAAGCTCTTGACTGGGAAGCGTTCAATACTTGGTTTAACAAGCAATATGAAGGCTACTCCGCTGACGAGATGCTTGAAGAAATCTTGAGCAACGTTTACTGGCTTTCATCTGAGCAAGCAGTGATTGACTTGCACTTCCGTTATATCGAATCGGCAGTCAAAGCTTCTCACAAGAAAAAGGCAACTGACGATAATGAAGAGATTGATGATTTTATCAAGTAATCAATGACGACCCCCGATAAAGGGGATAAAATCCTGCTCCAAGCAGGATTTGTTTTGCCCGCCCACCCACCGCACCAGTTCCGTTTGCGATACTTGCGCTCGCATTCTCAGAAGGCTTTAGTAAGGTTTTGATATTAAACGCGAGCGCGTTTGAGAGATGTTCCACTTGCAAATAAATTATAATCATGTACGAACATATTCAGCATTTTCTCACCCTCACAATTGAAACTGTGGTAATTTTTGGTTACGGTGGCTTAATTGTTCACTATATCGCTACGCTGTTAGCATCAAAGCGAATGAATCCTTCTGAAAAACTCTCAGCAGAACTTGCCCCAGATTTTGTGCCTCTTCTCAATGAAATTGCTTCCTTTCCTGCTGTTACCGAATCGGCAGCAACTCCAGAACCCACAGAAGAACAGCGCCTCACCTCTTCGCTACAACTTAAAGCCGAATTTGCTTCTAATATTCAACTCGATACCGACACATTTAATCTACCCTTCATTCAAGTCGATAGCCTGACTCTTCGACAATGCCGCACCGTTATTCGAGCGCTCAATTCCACTCTCCCACGAAGTGATCATATTCGCCTGAAACTCAACAAAAAAGATGTGCCAGCAGATTCGTTAAAATTTCAAATCAAGAAGCATTTTAAGCACCGACCGCAGCAAGTTGTCTCCCTAATTGAGCAAATTTTGAAAGTTAGTTAGCAGGCTCGGGGAATCAACAAGCCAATTAGTCCTTTATTTCAAAAAAACTTATGGTAACGATTTGATAGAAAGTTTTTTTGAATGAACCCTCCTTTTCAGGGTAAGCTCATCTAATTTGGTATAATATGAACTTGACAAAGTTAACAAAATAAGCATAAGAGACTGTGTAGAC
>NZ_JAUBRM010000193.1:0-3690 GCF_036701905.1 Microcoleus sp. MON2_D5 | reverse complement strand
AAGAGCGTTGCCCTGACGAATGGTATAACAGCGAATAGTCAGAATTAGTTTGTGCTTTTTTATGTAAAAATACTGATTTTTTTTATAAAGTTTATGCTTTTTGAGAATTAAATAACACAATCTTTATAAAAGTGTGCTTTTTTGTAAAGATTGTGCAAAGAAAAGGATTAGCCACTTGTGGGAAATTTGGGAGGCTCATAAGATGTAAACCAGATTCAGCTATTAAAAATATTTGAGTCTAAAGTCTAAAGTCAAAGCCAATTCCTTCATGCTCTTCAATCCTAAGTTTTCACTTTTGGGTAACTACAAATGGTAGCGCAAAACTTTAGCAATCAAAACCTGATCGGCAATAACTTTAGTGGACAAAACCTGAATGGTTCCACATTCTTCAAAGCCCGACTAGAAAACGTCTTGTTCACGCGCAACGCTCAAGGTATTTCCACTCAACTCAGAGGTACCAACTTTGAAGAGGCATTTCTGCTGAATGTAGATGCAACGAATGCCATCTTTGCTGCCAATACCAACTTTCAACCGGCGAATTTTTATAAAGCGACGTTAGAAAACGTTAATTTCAGTCGCGCAAACCTAACTGGAGTAAATCTGTCGCTGATCAGCACAAAATTCATCAACCTTTCCAACGCCAACCTGACCAATGCCATTCTCCATGAGGCCAATCTCAGCGGCGAACAGTCGAACCGACCGAACCTAAGAGCAGCAAACTTTACGGGTGCTGATTTCTATAAGGCGAATCTGAAAGCGGCTGACTTTACGGGTGCCAATTTGACGAATGCCAAATTCCAGGGTGCTGGTCTCGAAGGCACCTTGTTGATCAATGCGAACTTTACCGGCGCTCAATTCGACGCATCGACTAATTTCACAGACATTATCCTCAGCAACGCCATCTTTGACCTTGCCAACCTGAGTGGAGTTAATCTGACGGATACCGAGCCACCCGATGGATTGACAGGGACAACTTCTCGCTTTCGCGGAGCCAATATGACTGGCTTTAGTGCCGAAGATGTCAATCTGGCTGGTGCTGACTTCAGCGCCCATGCAAATGGTACGCGCACTCAAATGGGCGGTGCTAGTTTCGCAGATTCTGAGTTGAAAAACGCGAACCTGACTCAGGTGATTGCAGAAGGCATAGACCTGAAGGGTGCAGATTTGAGCAATGCAAGGATGGTTGGTGCCGATCTCAGCAATGCCAACCTGAGTGGAGCAATTCTCGTTGGCGCTAACCTGACGGGTGGAGTCCAGTTAGACAACGCTTTTATTGAGAAGAGTAATGTGGCTGGAGCCAACTTTACAGGGGCAAACCTGGCAGGCGCAAACCTGAAGGAGGCGGTTGGAGATCCCCTGACCAACTTTACAAACGCCAATCTGACAGGTGCCAGCCTGGAAGTGGGGAGTTTTATCGGTGCCAACTTCACTAATGCCAACTTAACTAATGCCAACCTGGTCAAAGCCAACTTCACCGATGCCACGATGGTCGGGGCGAACCTGACCGGGGTCAATGCAGTGGATGTCGTGGGTCTGACGATCGGGACTGGCAGTAACGACACCATAACTGGAACCAGCAGCAAAGATAATATCTTCGCGATGGACGGCAATGACTCCATCAATGGCGGTGACGGGGATGATTACCTGGATGGCGGCAGTGGTGCTGATATCCTGACAGGCGGCCCGGGCAATGATGGGTTGTTTGGTGGTGCGGGAAATGACACCCTCACAGGCGGTGGTGGGAGAGATACCATTTACTACCGCAGTGGTGATGGTTCCGATCGCGTTAATGGTTTCACCCTCGGAGCTAGCGGAGACATTCTATCCTTCAGTGCCATTGCAGCGATCGATGTGGTGCAATCTGGTGCGAACACTCTATTGCGATCGGGCAATGGCATTGCTGGTGATGCCGGTTTTGGCACAGGCGCGCTGTTGATCACCCTAGCCAACACTTCGTTTACGGCGGCTAATGTCAGCACCAATATCAGCTCGACCAATCGTCCAATCTTCCAGTTCTCGTAACCTCCTATCAAGTCCGAGCAATTCCCTCCGCTTCGCTGGACCCATAATGACAATGCTTTGACAGTAAGGCTTTTCGATATTTCTATTAAGGCGATCGACCGGAAATTATATCAACCGGAGTCTTTGTGATGATTTCTCGCGTTTTATTTTTCCTCTCCATGCCTTGGCACCCCCCTTTTCAACGTTGGAAAGGGGGGAAATGGTGAGGGTTGCCAGCGGTAACGAAGCACCGAATTCTAGGGTGCACTAATCACTTTTGTGCGATGTCGCCAGTTCACATAACACTACGACACACTTACATAACAACAGGAGAAAATTATGGCTACCAGAAATGGAACTCAAGAGTCCGATACTCTGACCGGAACCAATAACGCCGACATAATTCGCGGCTTTGGTAAGGAAGATCTGCTGTCTGGCTTAGGCGGTAACGACAGCATCTACGGTGGAGAGGACAAAGACACTATATATGGCGGTGCTGGAGTCGATCGCATCTTTGGAGAAAACGGCGAAGACGATCTATATGGTGAGAATGGTAACGACTTCCTCTACGGTGGGCTGGAGAAGGACACCCTGCATGGTGGAATCGGAGCCGATCAACTCTTTGGCGATTCAGGCGAAGACTCCTTGTATGGCGAGGATGGCAATGACACCCTGTACGGAGGATCAAATGCCAACGATGCCAACGATGGCAAAGATTACCTTGATGGTGGGGCTGGACAAGACCTAATCTATGTGGGTTTCGAGGACACAGGATTGGGCGGTGTTGGCGATGACACCGTTATTGGTGGCTCTACCGATGACGAACTCTACGGCGATGATGAAAAAGGCGAAATTTTTGGCGGTGCAGATTCCCTGGTTGGAGGCGCCGGGAACGACACCCTCTACGGAGAAGCCGACAGCTTAGTCGGTGGCGGCAACGATACCCTGGTTGGCGGCAACGGTAACGACACCCTCTACGGCTATGCCGGAAATGACAGTCTCGATGGTGGCGATGGCATTGACTTCCTCGATGGTGGCGCTGGCAATGACCTTCTCAACGGTGGCGCTGGCTCTAGCAGCCTTTACGGTGGCGCTGGCTTAGAAAACATCACGGGTGGCACTGAAGGCGACTTCATTGATGGCGGCGAGGACAATGACAACCTCAGTGGCCTGGGTGGCAATGACACTATCTATGGCGACTACGGAGTTGCTGAAACACTGGCTGGCAATGATGTCCTCAATGGTGGTGGAGGCGATGACTTCCTAGATGGCGGTGCAGGTGTTGACCGCATCATCGGTGGTGCTGGCATTGACCTGCTTTTTGGCGGTGAAGATGCGGAAACTCAAACCGCCCGCGACACGCTAACCGGCGGGGCTGACACCGACTACTTCCAGTTGCTGTTTACCGATTTTGAGCCCGAACCAATCGATCCCGGTGAGCCGATCGTTGCTGCTCCTGCTGGTGACTACATCGTTGACTTCGTGAAAGGGACTGACTACTTCTTACTGGAGGGGATTACCTTTGAGCAGCTATCGTTCCAGAACATCTCGCTGACAGTTAACGGGGCTGCTACTCCGAGCACTCGGATCTACGTCACGCCTGAAGCCGGAATTCCGATTTCTCAAGCGGAAACGCTAGCTGTGGTTCAAGGGGTGCGTCAATTTAACGCCTCGCATTTCGTTGAGGAA
>NZ_JAUBRM010000192.1:0-3734 GCF_036701905.1 Microcoleus sp. MON2_D5 | reverse complement strand
TTACGGATATGGGTTGATTTGCACTCAGGACATGGCATGGTGATTCCCTCTATTCATACTCTAATTATGCAACGCCGCGCTCGGAAACCGCTTCGCATAACTAGCAACTTGCGTTATTAGTCGGTGAACGTATAGTTTTCTAATGTACAAAGATCAACTTTATATTTTATAATTTCTTCCCCATCATCAAAAACAGCTTTGATATCGTAAGTACAGACATTCTGACTGTCTCGAATAGTTATGAGTGCAGATTCTCCAGGTCTAAGTATATCTATACCAAGAATGTCTTCCCCCCAACTCTCTATTCCTGTGGGATTGGTATAAAATTTTGTTATATTAGTACGCGTCTTGTTAATAATATTAAACTCCAAAGCTTCAGCTAAAACACTTTTTGCTGTCATTACGGATAGTGGTAAGGCTAAGGCCGTAGCAACCATTAAACTCTGAAGGATTTTAGCCATTGGAACTGAATAATTCAGTGTCAAGGAAGGGAAGCTGTATAGATTTTTCATCATCAGAGCCTAGTTAGGGATATGAGCAAAAACCGAAGTAGAATTACTACAACATAAATAAATATACCTCCTTCTTAAGGAAGATGTCAAGAAAATTGCAGGGTGGCGAGGAGCTAGCGAAGCTGTTACCAGAGGCAAGATAGGCTAAAACCATTGCTGTGAAAGCTTTTTAGAACCAAAAAAATTTTGTGTAACTTTTTAGACATTAATTAAACCACAGTCTCAATGGGGTTCAGCCGGGATACGCGCAAAAGAGGACAGGTTGTAAAATTTTGTAAAGCAAGGCAGTTGAAACCATTGATTTGTAGAGATTTTGAACCAAAAATAGTTTCAGTCGAGCCAGAAATTCTGGAAGCAGTCTGGCGATAACTCCGTGTAGCCAATAGTGTGTTGAATATTCTTGTGTCCCAGATAAGCCTGAATAGCTCTGGTGTCATGACCAATAGATGCTAGATAAAACCCATAGGCATGGCGTAACGGCGACAGATTCGTGGCGGTGCACGTCTGCCAAACGCTTCAGCAGTTGGCCGTTTTGCAGGTTCCAGAGTTTGACTGTGCCCGCGCGCGATCGTGTCAGCAGCGTTTTGCTGGCGGGACTGAAAGCCACTAGCAACACGGCTGTTGAATGTCCGAAAATCGTCTGCCGCAGTTCCCCGCTGTGCAAACTCCAAATTTTCACTGTACTGTCCTCAGAACCCGTTGCGAGGAATTGTCCGTCGGGACTGATAGCAGCAGACAAAATCCTGTCTGAGTGGTGGAGAGTGGCTTTTAATATGACGCCGGTTGAGGTTTTTGGCTGCGTTTTATACCCGGCTATTTCTAGCCAGTCGATCGCATCTCTCCAATTTTTGACTGCATTTAGCGGCCGATTTGTCAATAATTCTATGTATCGGTACAAACTTTTTGACAAATCAACTTCAACACCTTTGATTTGTTTGTTGAGAAAAACCGCAATTTCTGCTGGGCTGTAGCCGCACAGCAAGCCGCAGAGGTGTCGCTTTTCTACGGGTGTCAGCCCTCTTCTGGCGTGGGGGGCGAATTCTTGTTTGGCCTTTGACAAGTCGGTGTAAAGCTTTTGGATGTCCCAGCCGTTGCTTGCGCGTGCAAATGGTTCTTCTGGCGGATCGAGTGTATAGCAATCCTAAATCATTATCAAGACTATGATACAATTATATGCAATACTTGATTGTGACAATAAAAAAATGAATAACTTACAACTGCAACAAAAATATATGGACAAAGAAATAGCCGAATTAGAATATTTCATTAAAAGCGATATCGATGCCAGAGAACTAAAACGAGCAATAGCTGTAAGGATGGCTATCTCAGGTAATATCTACCATGAAATCAGCCTGACTTTAGATGTAAGTAATTTTTTTATTGGTTATTGGAAAAAACAATTTAAAACCAAAGGCATCGAAGGAATCAAACTAGGACATAAAGGGTCAAAAGGGTATTTAACAGCTCTACAAAATACTGAAGTAATCGAGTGGTTAAAGAATAAAAAATATTGGAATTTAGATGAGCTGGTTACTTATTTTTAGAGCAAAAATTTGGTGTGATATATAAATCAAAACAGAGTTACTATGAACTTTTCGACCGGGCGAAAATTAGTTGGAAAAAAACTCTAACAACTCATCCTAAATTTGATAAAGAACTGGTAAAAAAAAAGACGGAAGAAATTAACGATATTTTATTTAAAAACAAGGCTGGTATAGAATCTGGAAAAATAATAGTATTGTTTTTAGATGAATGTCATCTACTTCATGGTGATCTGACTGGTTATGTTTGGGGCCAATCCCAAATCAGAATTGAAGTCCCAATTACCAATGAAAAAGATAGACAAACTTATTTTGGCGCACTCAATTATCAAACCAAAGAATTCCATCTTCAGAGCCATCCACCTGGTGATGGAAAATCAACAGTTAAATTCATAAAATACTTACAAAATAAATATAAAAATCGCAAAATTATCTTGATTTGGGATGGAGCTAGTTATCATAAATATGGAGAATTTAGAGATTTTTTATTAGAAATAAATGGTGACAAAGAACCTGATAACTGGTCAATTACTTGTATCTTATTTGCTCCCACTGCTCCCCAACAGAATCCCGTTGAAGATATTTGCTTACAAGCTAAAAACTTTTTAAGAAAGTATTGGTATTTATGTAGGTCTTTTAAGATTGTCAAATTTTTGTTTGAGTTTTTTACTAACGAACATAAATTTGATTTCCCCAAAATACGTCAATATACTTACACACAGAAAATCATTTAGGATTGCTCTAGATATAGAAAATCATTTAGGATTGCTATAGAGGGTATCATTTGCGGCAGTCGCGATCGAGTTCCTAGTCAAATTCCTAACCAAAATCCTAACATTCGCTGTGCGCGATCGAACTGTTTTCACGGCTAATCTATTTTTAACACAGCAAACAGGGGAATGAGTTTCAGGTAGAAAATCCGCTCCTTTACAGTTTGCAAAATAACTATACATCAATCGGAGAAATAGAAAATGCCTGGTATTGCCATCGCCTTATTTTTCATCCTAGGTTTAGTTTTAAGTTTTGTTGGCTATTTTTGGGGATTAGTTCAAGCTTTTGGACAGGAAACTCTTTGGGGAGTGCTTTACTTGCTTGTCCCATTTGCCTCATTGGTTTTTTATATCAAAAATTGGAGCAATAAAAAAATTAGAAAAACATTCTTAATTCAATGTGCTGGATTGCTAATGCTTTTATTGGGAGGCATTACTACTTCAGTATTTTATGGCAAAAACTTTGTAAAAATTTCTGACTCGGGGCCTAATGTAGAGCAGGGGTCTAACGAGCAATCGCCCTCTTCTTTTCCTTCTGATTTCAATACTTCTCCATCACCATATCAAGAGTTATCTCCTGCTTTCGAGCCATTTCCTGCTGCCGAGTCATCTCCTGCTTCCGCAGCACCTGTTGCTGCTCAAAAAGATGACTTCAAACAATCGATGAAACTCGGTTATATTTACTACGGGCAGGGAGACTATCAAACGGCTTTAATCAATTTTAACAGAGCTTTACAGCTACGTCCGGGCGACGCTTATGCTGTCAAGGCTGTTGACAACACCAAAAGTGCGATCGTCCAAAGCATTGTCAAATAATAATCCGTGCATTAAAAATTGGGCGTTGCATAATTAGAGTATGAATAGAGGGAATCACCATGCCATGTCCTGAGTGCAAATCAACCCATATCCGT
>NZ_JAUBRM010000039.1:0-67395 GCF_036701905.1 Microcoleus sp. MON2_D5 | reverse complement strand
AACTCCGACTCCGACTCCCACGGAAACTCCGACGCCGACGCCGATACCTACGGAAACTCCGACTCCGACTCCCACGGAAACTCCGACGCCGACGCCGATACCTACGGAAACTCCGACTCCGACTCCCACGGGAACTCCAACTCCCACGGAAACTCCAACTCCAACTCCGACTCCCACGGGAACTCCAACTCCGACTCCCACGGGAACTCCAACTCCGACTTCCACGGGAACTCCGACGCCGACTACAACGGGAACTCCAACTCCCACGGGAACTCCAACTCCCACGGGAACTCCGACTACAACGGGAACTCCAACTCCCACGGGAACTCCAACTCCCACGGGAACTCCGACGCCGACTACAACGGGAACTCCAACTCCCACGGGAACTCCAACTCCCACGGGAACTCCAACTCCCACGGGGACTCCAACTCCCACGGGGACTCCAACTCCCACGGGAACTCCAACTCCCACGGGAACTCCGACTCCTGCGGGAACTCCGACTCCTGCGGGAACTCCTGTTGACTCTGACAGCGTTGGCGGCGGCGATGCCGATTGCATTTGCGAACAGATTACCCTACCCGCGATCGGTTCGATTCCGGGCCCGAATTCAGTCGATCGCACTTTCAATGGCACTGACGGCAGCGACTTCCTCACCGGCAGCAATCTCAACGACGTTATCAGCGGTTTCAACGGCGACGACATTCTGCTGGGCGAACAAGGCAACGACAATATTTACGGAGGACGGCCCAGCAATATCCCCCTTGGCCCGAATGCAGACAGAGACTTGCTGTTTGGTGGCGGTGGCAATGATTACCTCAACGGCGACGCCGGCGACGATCTCATTTTTGCGGGTAAGGGCGATGATGTGGCGATCGGCGGCAAAGACGATGACTTGATTTGGGGCGACAAAGGCAATGACACTCTGGTTGGGGATCAGGGTAACGACTGCTTGTTTGGAGGCAGTTTTGACCCGTCTAGCCCTGACTCGAATGGACGCGATTTGCTGTTTGGCGGTGCTGGCAACGACTTCTTGAATGGGGGAGATGCTGCGGACACTCTAAGCGGCGGCGAGGGCAATGATACGGTTTACGGTGGCAAGGGCAATGATGTTGTGGTGGGGGGTAGTGGCAACGATCTGCTGTTGGGCGATCGCGGGAGTGATAGCATTTGTGGCGGCGACGGGGACGATACTATTTTAGGAGAGAGTGCGATCGACTTTAACGGCGAGCCTGATTCCCTGTGCGGCGGTGCTGGCAATGATTTGATGTTTGGCAACGGCGCTAGTGACAAGCTATGCGGCGATGAGGGCAACGATACTCTCTACGGCGGGAAAGGTGACGATTGTCTGATGGGGGGTTTGGGCAATGATATTCTCAGCGGCGGAATTGGGCGCGATCGCTTTGTTTTAACAGCAGGTTCCGGCAGCGATTTAATTACTGATTTCACAAAAGGTGAAGATTTGTTTGTGTTAGCGGGCGGTCTAACTTTTGCTCAACTTAGTATTACCCAAAACGCTAATGCAGCTTTCATCAGGCTTGGTGAGAACAGTCAACTGTTGGCTGCTTTGAATGGAGTGCAAGCTAGTGCGATCGATCTGAATGATTTTACCCTCTTCGGGTAAGCATTACATAATCAGCCCTGTCTGGCGTGAATGCCGAGCCTGGTATGTATATAAGTCGATCGAACGCTTGCAATCTTCTAGTTTGTAGGTACGCACTGCCCTCAAGCAGCGTATTGGTGCGATCGACCGACTTTACCTCATCCTATCGGCTGGCGATCGGCAATAAACTAGGTTTATTACCGATCGCCCCTTAAAAGAAAAAGATTTAACGATAGTAGGCTTCGAGATTTCAAGCATTTGAGGGTCTTCTTCACCACGAAGACTCTCTCTAACATTGCACACCCTACAGTTTATCGTTTCCCGGCTCTACCTCGTCTTTAAACTGGAACGAGAGTCGGCTCTAAAGTTGCCACTAATTTGAGATTGTACTCAGCCTCAAAAACAGGCTTTTTATAATCCAAACTCCACATTTCCAGAGCGCAATCGTCCCCGGGATTGAGCGGTTGCAGCCGCAAATGAAACTCTCGAACTTCCGGGCGGTGTTCGCATTTAAAATCAGAAATTGCGCCAATTTGTCGCCTGTCCAAAGCCACAGCCAACCGTAGAAAAGGATGAAGTTTACTAACGACTTCTCGGTATTTTTTAGGCAGAATTAGAAAATTTTCATGCTTTTTTTTGGGAGGATTTTTCCGGTGATAGCGAGCTAAATTGGCAATTACTTCTATCTCTGTTTCTGTGTATCCTAATAACTCACCATTGCGAATTAAATAGTAAGAATGCTTGTGGTGCGCCGAATGACTGACGTACAAACCACTGTTGTGAAGAATCGCGGCTGCCCACAGCAACTCCCGTTCTTCGGTTCCCCAATAGTGCAGAATTCCTTGAGTTTGGTCGAACAATTTGAGCGCAAATGCTGCGGTTCTTTCGCTTTGTTCTAAATTGACTTGATATTTGTCAGCCATGTGCAGAATGCTGCGCTGGCGGATGGAACCTTGATAGCGCAAGCGATTTTCAATCAAACCGTGGCTCAGCATCCAGTCAACAATTACGCCTTCTCGTAAAGAGCGATCGCACACCGTCAGCGATTCCATTCCTAATAGTGTCATCGCTTCTTGCAAAATCAAGGCACCTGCTAAAATAATTTCTGCCCGCTTGTCGGACATTCCCGGAATTGCCAGCCTTTCCGAGTATGAAAGTTTGCGAAAGCGATTGACTAAATCGCGCAAATCCTTTAAATTTAACTGATATCCGGCTAGGGGACTCGGCACTGTCCCCAACTTTTCGCGAGCATTAATTGCAGCCAGAGTTTCGATGGTTCCAGCAGTGCCAATCAAGCGCAAAGGTTCGCCTGCATTGAAGTGAGAGCGCAATTCGTCGATCGGTCTTTCTAGCGAAATCCGAATATAAGCTTGCAAATAAGCAAACTCCTCCTTGCTAATCGGGTCGGTTTTGACAAATTGTCCTGTTAAGCGAACAGCACCAATTTTTGTACTGGTGAGAGAGCGAGCCTCAGAACTGTCTGCTAAAATCAACTCCGTAGAACCGCCCCCAATATCAATAATCACCTGCGACTGATTGTTAAACTCCATACCCGAAAGAACGCCGAGATAAATTCTCCGTGCTTCTTCCTGACCGGAAATCAAGCTAACATTCAGGTCTAATTCTTCAGCAATTTGTTTGAGGAACTCTCGCCCGTTAGGGGCTTCCCGAACCGCACTGGTAGCAACAGCGATAATTTGTTCAGCATTGAAAGTTTTAGCAATATCTTGAAAACGGCGCAGAGTGGCGATCGCCCTTTCCATAACCTCGGACTTCAAGCAGCCTGTCTTAATCTCACAATCGCCCAACCGAACCGTATCTTTTTCTCTAGCAATAATCGTAAACGCGGGCAATTTCGGATCGATCCGCGCCACCACCATGTGAAATGAGTTAGTACCCATATCAATAGCAGCAATAATGCGATTTGACTCCGCAGAAGCAAGTGAATTAACCATTGGAGTGTATCGGGGTTGACAGATATTTATGATTATTTCACGAATCCAGTGAGGCATTCTATTAAATTAGCCAAAATCTGGAACTGCTGAGTGGTCAAGACTTTCACCTGTTTTAAATTTCGGCAGAAGTGCCATCCCCAGCAGAGATAGTAAGTGATTGTGCCTAAAATTTGATAAAATCTAGAGTTAAAAATATCAAATCTAGAATTGAAATGCTTAAAGAGCCCGATCGCCAACCCGAATCCACATTGCTAACCGTCGTGAGGCTTTTGAGATGGGACAAGCCAGCAGGAAGGCTCATTTTAATGATTCCAGCCCTCTGGGCCGTCTTTTTAGCAGCCGACGGGAGGCCGCCGACAGCATTGGTGGGTGTGATTGTGTTGGGTACCTTAGCCACGAGTGCGGCTGGATGCGTCATCAACGACTTGTGGGATCGCGATATCGATCCCGAAGTAGAAAGAACGCGATCGCGCCCCCTAGCATCCCGCGCCCTCACCGTGCAAACTGGAATAGGAGTTGCTTTAATTTCCTTTGCTTGTGCGGCCATTCTCGCTTTTTATCTCAATCCTTTAAGCTTCTGGCTGTGCGTCGCCGCCGTACCAGTAATTATCTGCTATCCACTGGCAAAAAGATTCTTTCCAGTGCCGCAATTAGTGTTATCAATTGCGTGGGGTTTTGCCGTTTTAATTAGTTGGAGCGCCGCCGTTGACGAATTAGAATTAGCGACTTGGCTGCTGTGGGGTGCAGTCGTGTTTTGGACGATGGGATTTGATACAGTTTATGCGATGAGCGATCGGGAAGACGATTTGCGTTTGGGTGTGAATTCCAGCGCGATATTTTTCGGGGATAATGCTGCTAATGCTGTGGGTTTTTTCTTTGTTGGGACAGTCGGTTTGTTAGCGGCAATGGGAATTAATCTGCACTTGCACATGGGTTTTTGGGTGGCAATTTGTGCGGCGGCAATTTTGTGGTTTTTGCAATATAGTCAACTGCGGAATGCGGATATTCCTAAGCTTGTTTACGGTCAAATCTTTCGCCAAAATGTTTGGGTGGGGTTTGTCATATTGGCGGGAATGATTGTTGGAGAGATTTTTTAGACTCCGCCTAGGTGGGTGACAGAAGTTAAATCAACTTGTAAGGTGCGTCAGTCATTGATTTTTCGCTTTCAACAAATTTGAATGCTCTGACGCACCCTACGTGCTTGCTAGCGGTTTCAACCGCCGAGGCATCTCGATATAATTCACCTGAATCAACTTTTTTTCAATTGAATCAGCTTGATTTGTACTATCCAATTCCAGGTAATTTTAACCCGCTGCGACTGAGAATATTGCGATCGCCACGGTCCGTACCGGCATAAGTTTATTTGGGGCTTTCCTCTGTGGCGGTAAAATCTCCAGAATTTTGTCACAATAGGGTGCAGATAAAACCGAGAGTATTTTACCGCTCCTGTGCTGCTATGAACCAATTTTTGCTGTACCTGGCCTCTGGGTTGATTACCGTGTTGGTGGGGTATTTTACCAACCAGTTACCGAATTTGCCGGATAACTTGAAACCGTGGGTTCCTTTGGCAGTGGCGGTTTTGACATTAGCGGGTTCGATTTTGCTGATTCAACAAAGCCAGTCTGGGAACTCGTCAGCCAAGACGGTGATTCGGGGGAATAGGCTGAAGGGGAAACTCAGCAGCATCAAAGCTACGGATGCTTTGGTAGAACGAAATCAACTAACTGGAGAGAGTTCTAGCATCAGCACGAGGGATAGCGATTCGGGGACGCAACCATGACGCGCTTTGCGAATCGCACGCGGGAGTTGCACCTGTTTGAACAGATGTTGCGGCGGCAGGTGCGAGAACGGATTTTGTTGATTGAAGCACCGTCGGGTTATGGGAAAACGGGTTTGATGGGGCGGTTTGAGATACTGTGTTCCCAGGAAATTCATCCAGTTTTAATCGATCTCAAAGGGGCGCAAGCTGGTATCGCTTTTGTGTTTTCCCGGATTCAGCGCGTACTCGGAAAAAAACGCTTTCCGAAGTTTAATGCCGAGATCGATCGCTTTCTCAATTCTGGTGTTGAGATTCAGAACAATCGTTTGACGGGAGAAGGCAGCCAAATTCAGGTGATTTTCGATGTGCCACCAGAGGAACGAAACTATCGTTTAACTCAACTTCAACAGGTTTTTTTTGAAGAGTTAGAACGGTTCGATCGCCCGATCGCATTTATTCTAGATACATACAATGGTGCGACGGAAGAACTGGCAGGATGGATCGAGAGTCAGTTTTTGGCAGAAGTGGCACTCAACCCAAAGCTATTTGCGATCGTGGCAGGACAAATTATTCCCCAACCCACTATCGAATGGCAAAACCTGCATCATCGCTGCAAGCTCGATCGGATTATGGAACGCGAAGCCTGGTATGGTTACGTTAAGGACGTTGGCTTCGACTGCTTCAGTTGCCAAGAAGAGATTGATGTTTTAATCGATGCGGTAGGAGGTGTACCGGCACAAGTCGTTCTCTTGTTAGAAGGTGCAGCACAGACGAGGCAGCACAAATGAACGCCGAGTTTTTAGCGCGATTGGCACAGGCGCAGACGGAGGAAGAAAAGGATTGGCTGCTGGCAGAACTTTCCCTGTCGGTGCTGTCGCCAGAGTTGAGGGCAATGGCGCTGCCTGCCGCCGTGCCGCATTGGTTTGATGCCAAAATCTTAGCGGCGTTACAGCCAGATTTAGCTCAACAGGCAGAGGCGCTGTATCTGGAACTCCAGCATCTCCCATTTGTGGAAAGGTTTGCCGACAGAGGACACAATATCCACGAACGGACTCGGAAGGCGGTGCTGAAGCATCTATGGGAAACCGATGAAGAAGCGTTTAAGCAATTTTCCCAGCGTCTGGTTGACTATTTTGGTGCAGAGAATACGAATCGGATCGAACAGATTTATCACGCTGCGATCGCTGATTTTGAGGCAGGCAGCAGTCAGTTTAAGCGCTACATCACAAGTCTAGACCATAATTTTCGTCGGGGGGAAGCGGAGGCGCTGCTAGCAGCCGTGCAGGAACTGGTTGAGGCTAAACGAGTGCCAGAGAGTTTCGCCGCATATGTGGTGTATTGGTTCGGGCGAATCCATTTCCGATTTTATGAAGCGCAGGAGGCATTGTCCCGCTACGATACGGCTTTGAAACTCTACGAGCAAGTAGGATTCAATCTGGGCAAAGCCAATACCCTGCGTGCCATCGGCAATGTTTTGCAATTCCTCGATCGCCGTGAAGAAGCCCTAGAGCGCTACGATACGGCTTTGAAACTCTACGAGCAAGTAGGAGCCAATCTGGGCAAAGCCAATACCCTGCGTGCCATCGGCAATGTTTTGCAATTCCTCAAGCGCTGTGATGAAGCCCTAGAGCGCTACGATATGGCTTTGAAACTCTACGAGCAAGTAGGAGAGAATCTGGGCAAAGCCAATACCATGAAAGCCATCGGCGATGTTTTGCAATTCCTCAAGCGCTGTGATGAAGCCCTAGAGCGCTACGATACGGCTTTGAAACTCTACGAGCAAGTAGGAGACCAACTGGGCAAAGCCAATACCCTGCGTGCCATCGGCGATGTTTTGCAATTCCTCGATCGCCGTGATGAAGCCCTAGAGCGCTACGATACGGCTTTGAAACTCTACGAGCAAGTAGGAGCCAAACTGGGCAAAGCCAATACCATGAAAGCCATCGGCGATGTTTTGCAATTCCTCAAGCGCCGTGATGAAGCCCTAGAGCGCTACGATACGGCTTTGAAACTCTACGAGCAAGTAGGAGAGAATCTGGGCAAAGCCTATACCCTGCAAGCCATCGGCGATGCAGCATTAGCTAACGAGCAGTATCCGGAAGCACTTGAGCATTACCGACAGGCGTTAGCTTTAGTCGAACAAATTCACGATCTATACAGCACAGCCCGCGTCTGGTATTGCATCGGCACAGCTTACGCGACACAGGGCGACAAGCCTCAAGCAATTTCAGCTTTCACTACCGCCGCCAGCATATTTCGGAATATCAAGTTAGAGGATTTGGCTCAGTTTTGCGAAGGAGCGATCGAAAAAATAGAATAACCCCAAAAACATCAAATCGCAGGCGAATTATCCAATCCTGTATCCGCATTAATCTGCATTCATCTGCGGTCAAAAAAGAGCGAGAGCCCTTTCTAATAATTCAGAAGGGATCTCGCCCATAATTCATCAAACGAGCGATATCCCTTCTTACATCTGCGTTAATCAGCGTCCATCTGCGGTTAAAAAAGAGCGAGATCCCTTTCTCACCCATATCCAGAGTAGATAGTGTGCAAACAAACTAGCAAGTATTAATAACACCATATCCAGCCCAAAACTATGAAAAAAATCATCATTGGCATCATGGGCCCCGGCGATAGTGCCACATCAACCGACTTAGAAAACGCCTATCAACTCGGACAACTCATCGCCGAAGCAGGATGGATATTGCTAACTGGCGGTAGAAATGTCGGCGTCATGGATGCCGCCAACAAAGGAGCCAAATCAGCTAACGGTTTAACAGTCGGCATCCTTCCGGGAAATGACACTCGCGGCATTTCTGAAGCTGTAGATATTGCCATTGTCACCGATATGGGAAACGCTAGAAATAACATTAACATTCTTTCTTCAGATGTAATAATTGCCTGCGGTATGGGCACGGGCACTGCTTCGGAAATAGCACTCGCTCTGAAAGCTAACAAACAAGTTATCTTGTTAAATGACAGCGCCGAAAGCCAACTTTTTTTTAAAGGTTTAGCACAATTTAACATCTTTGTGGTAAACAATGCTGTAGAGGCTATGAATCAAGCTCGCGAAATCCTAGTAAATCCAAGATGAAATCCAAGATGAGACTAAGCAAATTCAACTTTTGTGCGATCGGCATTTTCCTGACTTTGGGGATTTTCGTCAGTACCAAAGCAGACGGAAGAATCGCACAGTTCAGTTTCAGCAACAAATCCACTCAAAAATTAGCACAAACCCTCCCTCCTCCTCCCCCTTTCACACAGCCTGTTACCGAACAAGAAGCGCCACCTATTCGCAGCGAATCCGTACCCGATCAAATCGCTTTAGCAACCCATTTGCAGACAATCAAAGCTAGAATGTACGGTGCTTACTGGTGTCCTCACTGTCACACCCAACAAGAACTTTTCGGCAAAGAAGCATTTACCGCCATTACTTACATTGAGTGCGATCCCAGAGGCAGAGATGCTCAACCAGATTTGTGCAAAGCTGCTAATATTAAAGCTTATCCCACTTGGGAAATTCGGGGTAAATATTACACGGGCCGGCAATCTTTGGAAAAACTGGCTATTTTATCCGGTTATAAAGGCAGCAGCAATTTTCTGCCACCAGTTCCCTCTCCTTAAAAATATCTAAATTCTTTCCCACTCGCCCACGAATAAACCGGGGTTTTTAACCGATATTGACGGTTTTTAGCAATTATAGGACTAAGGCAAACTGTCACGACTAGGGGTTAAATTTTAGGCGGAACTTCCCCCTGCCAATATACTTACACAGGCTCAAAAGCATCTCATCACAAAGGTTTCAATTGTTGAGTCAATAATGGTGTACCCATGTAGATGACTCATATCTGTTGGCGATCGGCAATTATATTGAATCTACAACCATTGAGTGCGATCGCCTGCGTCAGCTATTACTTATTAATGGGGACAAATTTTCAGCTTAACAGTTGCATCCTTTGTTGAGTAAGAGTTTGAAAACTGTTAGTACATTTGTATGAGGGAAGTCCCGTTTAATCAATTGAAGAGCTAGAGTATTTATTGCAGATCCTCTTAAATGAAGGGCAATTAATAACTAAATGGGGGCGAAAAATCCAAAACAAGGGTAATGCTTGTATCAGAGTTTAAATGTGCAACAGCTTAGCTTCTACATATTCTGAATAAAATACATCGGATAATGGCATAATTGAAGGAAAAATTAGGTAGACAAAAATTATAATATTTTATTATTTTTGTTTAAAGTAATCTTTTACCTGGAATTACCCAATTGATAAAACTCATAATTTTTAGGTAGGGAGCGAGGTTTTGAATCATTATAAACTGCCCGCATTAAGATTGACTGCCTAACAGTTCTTCTGCTACCAATGCTTTCTGAATTGCCAGTACAGCACCTTGAGTGCTATCGCGCACTTCTAACTTTTGCAAAATCGCGTACACATGAACTCGCACCGTACCCGAAGCAATGTACAATATTTGAGCAATCTTCTAATTGGTTTTCCCCCCGGCCATTAAAGCTAATATTTCTTGTTCTCGCTTCGTCAGCGGATTCTCTAAAACTTCCGATTTCAACCCATTTTTAAAAGATTCGGGATTAGCAAAAACCGCCCGAAGTTCCCCAGTCGCTGCCTTATCCCACCAAGAAGCGCCCAACGCTACCGATCGAATTACCAAACCAAAAGTTTCCGCCGCAATTCCTTTTAGACAATAGCCCTGAGCACCCGCAGCAATCAATCTTTCAATTAAGGATTTTTGCGGCGGTACGCGCGTCCTCTCTGATGAACTGACGCTGCGGGTAATGGCCGACCCGGGTAAGGGGTTTTTGGACAGGACGATCGCACTGGTGGAGGGGGCCGAAAGGTCGAAAACGCCCAACGAGATCGCGCTGACAACGCTGCTGGCGCTGCTGACTCTGGTGTTTTTGAGCGTGGTATCGACGATTGGGGCGATCGACAATTACGTGAAAACTCCCGTGGGCGTGGTGACGCTGATTTCGCTGCTGGTGGCGCTGATCCCGACGACGATCGGCATTGCGGGGATGGATCGCGTCGCTCAGTTTAACGTGATAGCTACCTCTGGACGCGCCGTGGAGGCTTGCAGCGACAGCAATACGCTGATTTTGGACAAAACGGGGACGATCGCGCTGGGGAACCGTTTAGCCGAGGAGTTCATTCCGGTAAACGGTCACTCGCTGGAGGAGGTTGCGAGTGTAGCCCTTGCTGCTAGCCTGTTTGACGATACTCCAGAGGGAAAGTCGATCGCAATACGGTTCAGATAAGACCCTCATGGAGACAAAACTCTGTGAAAAACAGATACTGCGATTGCTTCGTTATTCGCTCGCAATGACAAAAAAACATTAACTGAACCGTATTGAAGTCGATCGTCGGTTTGGCTCAGAATTTGGGCGCACAGGTGGATTTCGATCGCCCCAACGCCACGGGGCTTGATTTTTCCGCAAAAACGCGGATGTCTGGCACGGATTTGCCCGATGGGACGGAGGTTCGCAAGGGTGTGGTGGACGCGGTGAAGGGTTTTGTGCGATCGCGCGGCGGCAATGGGCGGCCGGATCTCGATGCAGCTTACGAGCGAGTTTCGCGGGTTGGGCGCACACCTCTAGGCGTTTGTCCAGGCAGCGACACCTACGGCATTATCTATTTGAAAGATGTCATCAAACCGGGAATTCGCGATCGGTTTGACCAACTGCGAAAAATGGGCATCCGCACAATAATGCTGACCGGAGATAACCGAATTACAGCATCAGTAATTGCTGACGAAGCCGACGTTGACGACTTCATTGCCGAAGCAACTCCCGAGGACAAAATAGAATACTCAGCAGTTAGTGCGAGCGCTCAAACACGTAGATTTGCACATCATCGCTACCGAAAAAAGTGGTCTTTCTAATTAGTCATTAGTCCTGAGTCATTAGTCATCAGCCCTTAGTCATTAATTATTAGTTATTAGCCAGATGAATGAAATAAACAATTCCGGGCGATTGTAAGTCACGGAGTTTATGGGGCACCAAGGCAAAGCCCGCCGGAGCAGGCTAGAAGCATAAACAATTTCGTATAATAACTCCAACTTTCGGAGGATACCTGAATCTAGCGGACGACGGATGCGCCAGAAGCTTTTACGTGTCAAAATCGCCCTTGTTAAACCTGATTAAAAGTGCGATCGCTATGGTGGATGATTACATTCTCAACTTGCTAGTTATTGGCATCCTCCTGCTTACCGTTACCTTGGGTTCCGGATGGATTTCGCGATTGCCTGTATCTTATGCCTTAATTTATCTAATTGTCGGTATCGGATTGGGGCCCTACGGCGTGAAGCTGATTGACTTGCGTCCCGAAGCTCAATTTTTAGAAAGGCTTACAGAATTTGTAGTTATTGTTTCTCTGTTCAGTTGCGGCTTAAAAATGAATCGCCCGCTGCAATTTTGGGCTTGGAATTCCACCGTGCGGCTGATCGGTTTTTTAATGCCGATTTCTATTTTTGCAGTGGCCGCTATCGGTCATTGGTTTGTAAAATTAGATTGGGGCCCGGCGATTTTACTGGGAGCAATTCTCGCTCCCACCGATCCAGTTTTAGCCTCAGAAGTTCAGTTAGCTCATCTAGACGATCGCGATGAATTGCGCTTTGGTTTAACATCGGAAGGCGGTTTGAACGATGCTTTAGCTTTTCCCTTTGTTTATTTCGGGATTTATTCGCTAAAAGATAACAACTGGTCGAAGTGGTTTTCGCAGTGGGTAGCAGTTGACTTGATTTGGGCGATCGCCGCAGGTATCGTTATGGGAATTTTAGTAGCTAAAGCCGTCACCTGGATCGATCGCCAACTCCAACACTATCGACCGGCCGATCAATTAATGGAAGATTTCCTTGCTCTCAGCACAATTCTGCTCACCTATTCCCTCACAGAAGTAGTCAACGGCTACGGATTTCTCGCAGTTTTTGTAGCAGGAATTGTGGTGCAGGCGAGTTACCGCAACCCAGAAAAACCGCTTTCCCAACTGCACTTTACCGAGCGCATTGAAAAGTTAATGGAAATAGCAACTATTTTACTATTAGGTTCGCTTTTGCGCCTAGAGCCTATGTTGGCATATGGAGGATACTCCCTCTTAGTAGCTGGATTGTTGCTTTTTTTAATCCGGCCTGTTGGAGCTTGGATTAGTACGATAGGCAGTGCTTTACATCCCGCCAACCGCTTGCTGTGCGGTTGGTTCGGCATTCGTGGTGTCGGTTCTATCTATTACCTTACCTATGCTTTCGGTAAGGGTTTGGAAGGCGAGACAGCCGAAAAAATCGCCTGGATTACCTTTACAACCATCGTAATTTCTGTGATTTTGCACGGCATTACTTCCACCCCGTTAATGAACTGGTACGAGCGGCGAATCAAACCTAAAGTACCGGATTTAATTTAATTCATAGTCCGGGACGCATAAATACCTTTATCAACTGGGTGGGTCACTTTTATTAAAGGTTAACCATGCAGTATCTTCCTAAAAAAAACAGGTTTCTGCGTCCAGGACTAATTGAGTAAGGTGCGTGACTTTGAGTTCTTTAATTCCCAGTGAGATGATTGAGAGTCACGCACCCTACTAAATTTTAATTCTCGATCGCCCCCAAAGCGCACAGGGTTGCTTTCTGTGCCTGAGTTATGCCGTCACTCTTAAGTTGACAACAAAGGCATTGCCACGCATCCTACAGGCGTTAAGGAACCAGAGGAGACTCGAAAGCGCCGATGTCAATAATTCCCCCGCTAACGCGATCAAAAGGAGAGATACCCCGCTGGTCGTAGAAGGGAGGACCGATAAAAGGTCCAGACGTTAAAACAAAAGCTGGGTCGCCACCATTAATAGCGGGACTACCCGGTTGCAGTGCCAGAGTCTGAGTCGAACCGCCGTTATCTGCCAGGGGGTTTAGTAGGGGGTCAATAGGTGCAGCAGCAGTGCCAACTCGATCGCCGAGTGCAGTAAAACCAGTGCTGCCAGTACCGTTGCCAATTAAGTTGTAGCCACCGCTGGCGAAGCTGCCGAAAACGTCAGGGCCAGTGGCGGCACTGTTCTGAGCGATGATAGTATTTTTGACATTCACCGTGCCGCCGTTCCATATACCACCACCACTTCCAGGGGCAGGCAAAATGATGCCAGCAAAGTCGGTGGTGGAGGGGTTTGCTATGTTGCCCGAGAGAGTGCTGTTGGTCAGGGTTACCGTGCCAGCTTTGTTATAGATGCCAGCACCGCTGCCACCTGCGTTGGTTGCTTGATTTCCAGAGAGAGTGCTGTTGGTCACCTCTACTGTGCCGTTATCGTTATAAATGCCACCGCCAAGCAAACCAAACCCAAAAAGACCACCCACTGTGTTACCAGAAAGAGTGCTGTTCGTCACTTTGACTGTGCCACCCTCACGGTTATAAATGCCGCCACCACTGCCACCGCCCGCACTGTTGCCAGAAACAGTGCTGTTTGTCACCTCCACAGTACCGCCTTGGTTAAAGATGGCAGCACCATTTACTGATTGCGGAAACGCTGAGGGAAAACGCACTCCACCGTTGTCAGAGAAAGTGCTGTTTGCTACTTTGACTGTGCCTGGCCCATTGTTAGAGATGCCACCGCCTGAGGTAGCGCGGTTGCCTGAGAAAGTCCCGTTCGTCACATTTACTGTGCCGCTATTGTTGAAGATGCCACCGCCTTTGCCTGGACTGAACAAGGCTTGGTTGTTGGAGAAAGTGCCGTTAGTCACATTTACGGTGCCACCCTCGTTATAGATACCCGCGCCGTCGCCCAATGTAACACCATTTGTGATCGTTAATCCGTTAGTCACATTGACTGTGCCACCGTCGTTATAGATACCGGCGCCGTCCTCAAATTTACGACCATTGGCGATCGTGAATCCGTCAAAAGTCGCACTGACTCCATTGTTTACCTTGAAAATCCGGTAATCTCCGCCCGTATCCCGCCGCACTGTCAGGTTGCTAGAACCAGTGCTATTAGTAATAGTGACATCGCCGCTAATGTCAGGTAATACTCCTGTGAGGTTGATTGTCTGCGGCCCGGCTGGCAGATTGAAAGTAATAGTATCATTCCCAGCAAAAGCGTTAGCATTCAGCAGTGCTTGTCGAAACGAACCTTCTGCCAGACTGTAGTCTGTCAAGCTGTCATTGCTATTGACAACTACAGTATCATTGGCTGCGATCGCGATAGTAGTATTGTTTTGGTTAGCATCAACTTGGTAATTCCCCTCTGCTAGTTTCAGCTTCAGCGTCTCCTGTGCCTCAGCTTGGATATCATCGACAGCGGTGAGGCTGACATCTACAAAATTTTGTCCATCCGGGATGGTGACGCTGACATTTGAACTGTTGACAGAAACGCCGCCACCGCTGAGGGTGTAGTCGCTAGGTTTAGTTGGATTGTTGCTACTACCGTCTATTGCTAGGCTGACTGTTAAGTTGCCGCGACTCTCACCAGTGCGACTGATGCGAAAAGTGGCTGGATTGTTGCCTGTTTCTGCTGCTGCCTCATCTATAGCAGCGATGCTGACCGTTGGCAAAATGTCATCGTTAATAATAGTGAAGCTAGCTGTTTGCTGACTTCCTAAAATTCCCCTGCCTACTGGATTAACTAATTTCAAATTAATCTCTTCGTCTGGTTCAACGACGGTATCCCCCACAAGAGGAATTGATACTGTTTTGGATTCTTCGCCGCTGGCAAAGTTGATAGTAACTGGCAGATTGTTAATGTAGTCTTCGCTAACAGTAGCTGTGGAAGAGGTATCTAGTTCCACTTGGACGCTGACTGCCCCCTCGGTGCTGCCTGTGCGTTGAACTGTGGCGACAACTTGATTGGGACTGCCACTGTTGCCCTCGTTGGCACTGTAGCTAGAGGTGCTGAATGCTAAGAGACTGGGGATTAATAGGTCATCGTTAATAATAGTTAAGCTGGCAGTTTGCTGACTTCCTAAAGTTACCCTACCTACAGGATTAACCAATTTCACTTTAATCTGTTCGTCTGGTTCGACGATGGTATCTCCCACAATGGGAATTGATAGAGTTTTGGAGGATTCGCCGCTGGCAAAGTTGATAGTAACTGGCAGATTGTTAATGTAGTCTTCGCTAACAGTAGCTGTGGAAGACGTATCTAGTTCCACTTGAACGCTGACTGCCCCCTCGGTGCTGCCCGTGCGTTGAACTGTGGCGACTATTTCGGAAGTGCCACTCGGGCCCTCGTCGGCCCTGTAGCTAGAGGTGCTGAATTCTAAGATACTGGGGGTTGATGTTGAGGTAACTGGAGCGAGTGAGGTGGTGAAATTGGCGGCTGTAATACTGCTGCTGTTAATATCTTTTAAAATAGCGAGATATTCGCCTGTCACGTTATCTCGAACGATCGTATCTCTGGCAAAATCGCCTGTTCCTTGAGAGATATTCAAGTCTTGAAATTGCAAGCCTCCATCGAGTCCTATTAAGTCTGTACCCAGGCTAAAGTCGGTAATCAAGTCCGCATTGGCAAGAGTAGAACTGCCGTTATTAACCGAATTATTTTGTACTCGGCTGATGACACAAATGTCGTCACCATCGCCACCGCTTAAAGTATCGGCACCGCTATCTCCAAATAGGACATCATTGCCTTCATTTCCAGATAGCAAATCATTTTCTTTGCCGCCGCGGACAACATCGTTTCCCTGCCCTCCTTCGAGGGTATCATTACCGTTATCCCCAAACACCCAATCCTCGTTTGCGTCGCCTTGAATTAGGTCACTGTCTTTGCCGCCGTAGAGGGTATCATTGGCTTGGTTGCCCAAGATGTAGTCCTTACCTTGGTTGCCAAAGATTCGATCTTCCCCTTCGGCGCCAAACAGGGTATCATCGCCTTGTTTGCCCGAGAGCGAGTTAGTTCCAGGAAAGCCAATTAAAACATCGTTGTTGGGGGTACCTTCGAGTGTAGCCATATTTTTTGATAGATGGTAAGTAATGGTTGTGGCTCTAGCGCGGATCTCGCGGGTTAGGAGCAGCAATCGCGATTTTCATCGCGCGTAGTGCGATATTGCTTCTTAGAATTTATGACGCTGCAAACTTTATTAAGTTTCGCAGTTGGGCTGGCCAAAGAAAGTGCGTAGGCTTTGCAATTAACTACTGTTTTGTTTAGCTATTAAACTGGTTTCACCCCGCCCGTGTAGCTGGTGCGATCGGCTTTACGTCATCCTATCGGTTGGCGATCGATAATAAACAAAATTTATCGTCTCGCGCGGTTGAAAAAAATCCGAGCGAGTTCGTGGCCGCAACGAAATTTCAAGCCTTAGTCCGCCTTCTTCACCACGTTGACAGGGCTGACTGGTTTCACCCCAACTAATAAACCGAGTTCCCGCCACTTCCAATAACAGTCTGCATCGGTAAAACCAATTTCTCTAAACCAGCGCAATTGCGTTTCGACATCCAGCAATTTATTAGACGGATCATCCGGATCGTTGCTAATACCCAGCGCCTCTCGAAATTTCTCGTGTAAAGCGGGAGTTGCGGACGCTACGTGTTCCAAATTGCAAAAAATGCCTCCGGGTTCCAAAAGCTCGAAAATCTCAGCGTAAAGCGAACGTTTGCGATCGTCTGCTACATGATGAATCGCAAAACTAGAAACAACCGCATCAAACTTGCCCAAATCCGGCAGCGATTCGTCAAAATTGTGCTCGATTACCGTGACATTCTGGTCATCAGCAAAGCGAATTCTGGCTTTTTCCAGCATTGTCGGCGAAAAGTCGATCGCCACACATTCCACATTGGGTCGATCGCACTTCAGCAAACCCAGCAACCGCCCGTCTCCCGTGCCCACATCCAGAATTCGCTTAACATTTTTCGGCACTTCCTCCAACAAAACCGCTTCACCTTCAGTGCGGTGAGGAATTCCATCAGCTTTAGCAAGATACCACAAAGCGTGTTCCGCCGAAGTCCAAAGATTCACTTGACTCATAAATTTTCAACTCTCATAAACCTCGCCATTTTTGCGAGTAAAAATCCAACTATTTCCGTTACCTTTCGCCATTAGATCGTCATCGGGATATTCGGCACTATCTCCCAGAGTGCGATCGCCAATTTCCAGATAAACAACATCTCCCTTCGAGCGGTTGACTAAATGATGCCCATCTGCATCCCCCGCCGGAAAACCCGCCGCCATACCCGGTTTCAGCACTTGCTCTCCCGAATTTGTAATCAGAGTAACTTCCCCTTCCAGAACATAGATTAACTCATCTTGCCGGGTGTGCCAATGCCTGAGAGCAGAACAACTTCCCGGCGCAAGTCTCACCAAATTTACCCCAAAATTCTGCAATCCGGCAGCATCGCCCAAGCGTTTTTTAACTCTCCCCGCAACAGCCGATTGGAATTGCTGAGGGTACTTGGAACCCGTAATTTCAGGCACATTTTTAGGATCGATAATCATAAAACATTCCTTTCACCAATTGCCCACTCTTATCCAAAAAAAATCAGCTATTCTAACGGTTTCAAAGTAGTAGGATTTTCCCGAATCGGTTTAATAAAACTGCTATTAGCCCGCACAAAACAATTACCCTTATCCGTTGAAATCGGCAGCCAAGGTTTGCCCTGAGAGTCAGCAATCATAATTTGATTGGCATTATTTCCTGTCACCGCTTGCAAGCGTTCCCCCCGTCTAAACGTAGTCACGACAGGCCACTGCGAAACATTGTGTTTATTTCTTTCAAACAACTCAGCAGGCGCATCCAAACCGTCTACAGAAATTGATCGAAATCTCTGAGCCATCCGGCAATTCAACCCTTTAGAATCCGAGTCCACAACCAACCAATTTACCTGCCTGTTGCCCCGCTGTCGCGCAGGTGGCACCGGATAATCACCTTGCTTGTTAGCAACAGGTATTGCTGAGGCTAAATTAGCCTCCATTCCTAAAATCCAAGCCGCTGCGAGAAAGACAACTCTAATTTCTGCTTTCATTGCTACCAAAAATCCTTTAATTCGAGCTCATCATAATTTTATATTACCTGCCACTTTCCCGTCACTTTCGCATCCCACCTGCGACAGTTCCCGGAACTCATTAAGAATGTGTTATAAATATTGAGATTCATTAAGAAATATTGCTCAAATGCTCGTTTCCCCCTCCGGCGTCAGCAAACTCAAAGAATCTTTAAAAGAAAAAGTATTCTTTGGGAATGAGCCAACTCCCGAACTCATAGCCATCTTAGTGATTTACTTCGTCCAAGGCATTCTCGGACTATCCCGCTTAGCCGTCAGCTTCTTCCTGAAAGACGAACTCGGCATGAGTCCGGCAGAAGTCTCGGCAATGCTGGGCGTCGTCGCCCTGCCTTGGATTATCAAACCCGTGTTCGGCTTCATGTCGGACGGCTTGCCGATATTCGGCTACCGCAGACGCCCTTACATCGTCCTCTCCGGGCTGCTGGGCACCTTAGCATGGGTGAGCCTCGCAACAATTGTACACACACCGCTTGCAGCTACAGGCGCGATCGCCCTGAGTTCTCTCTCCCTCGCCGTCAGCGACGTAATCGCCGACTCCCTGGTAGTCGAAAGGGCCAGAAAAGAATCCGTTACCGACGCCGGTTCCCTGCAATCCTTGTCTTGGGGCGCAGCAGCCCTCGGCGGACTAATTACCGCCTACCTCAGCGGTTCCCTGCTGCAACACTTCAGCACCCACACAATATTTTTAATCACCGCATCTTTCCCGCTAATTGTATCAGCAACAGCTTGGTTAATTGCCGAAGAAAAAACCGACAAAAGAAGCGACTTTGAAACTGTCAAAGACCAAGTAAAACAACTGCGGCAAGCTGTTACCCAAAAAACAATTTGGCTGCCCACCGCCTTTCTCTTCCTCTTGCAAGCCACCCCAAGCTCTGACTCCGCCTTCTTCTTTTTCACCACCAACGAATTAGGCTTTCCACCAGAATTTCTCGGCCGAGTGCGCTTCGTTACCAGCATTGCCGCCCTCGCCGGCGTCTGGGTGTTTCAGCGCTTCCTCAAAACAGTTCCATTTCGAGTAATTTTTGGCTGGTCAACCGTCCTTGCGACTGCTTTGGGCATGACTACTTTATTATTAGTAACTCATGCGAACCGAGCTTTAGGAATTGACGATCAATGGTTCAGCATCGGAGACAGCCTGATCCTGACAGTAATCGGACAAATTGCTTATATGCCGGTGCTGGTACTCTCCGCCCGCTTGTGTCCCCCAGGCGTCGAAGCAACTTTATTTGCGCTGCTGATGTCAATCACGAATTTAGCAGGACTTTTGTCCCACGAAGGCGGTGCACTTTTAACCCACTTGCTAGGAATTACCGATCGCAATTTCGATAACCTCTGGCTGCTAGTGATAATCACAAACCTCTCCACACTTCTGCCCCTACCGTTCTTAAATTGGCTGCCCGCCGAGAGTACAGAAAGCGGCGATCCAAACTATCAAAAGTCTCTTCCCGTATTAGAACCAGAACTGGGCAGTTCCAAACCAGGCGGGCAGCATTTCATGCCCGAATACTTTCCCGACTTAGTACCGACAGTAAGGTCACAAAGCCGCACGGCAGATAGCAAATAAAGGAAGTTCGGCAACGGATTTTGTAACGGATGTAAGGGAGTGAAAGAAGGAAGAAGGAAGACAGCAGAAAGATATTGAACTTGTAGATATTAGAACTACAATTCACTGCGAAAATCTCCCTAGTTTTATTTCCTCTTCTTTCGCCTCCTTTCTTTCTCTCTGCGCCCTCTGCGCCCTCTGCGGTTAAATCAATAAAAGCTTATTCTACACAATGCAAAACATAGAAACTCCTCCAGCCAAAACAGCCGCCCAAAAAGTATCATACGATCGCACAGACTGGCAGCGCGGCTACGAATCCCAACCCAACGAATCCGACTACTGGATTGACGACATAGAAGGCGAAATCCCCCCCGGCTTGCAAGGCACATTCTTTCGCAACGGGCCCGGATTATTGGATGTCAACGGTCAGCGCATCCACCACCCGTTTGACGGTGACGGGATGGTTTGTGCGATCGCAATATCCGAAGGCCGCGCCCATTTCCGCAACCGATTCATACACACAGAAGGCTATCTCGCCGAACAAAAAGCCGGAAAAATCCTCCACCGAGGCGTTTTCGGCACACAGAAGCCAGGGGGCTGGCTAGCCAACATCTTTGATGTCAAAATCAAAAACATTGCCAACACCAACATCATTTATTGGGGCGACAAACTGCTAGCGCTTTGGGAAGCCGCAGCACCCTACAGACTCGACCCCCGCACCTTAGAAACATTCGGCTTAGATACTCTAGACGGCATTTTACAACCCGGTGAAGCCTTCGCCGCCCACCCCAGAATTGAAAAAGGGAAAAATGGCAAAGGAGACAGATTAGTAAACTTTTCTGTCAAGCCGGGTTTGTCGAGTACCATCACGATTTACGAACTCGACGAAAGCGGTAAACTTTTGCAGCGTCACGCCCATGCAATACCGGGTTTTGCCTTCCTGCACGACATGGTAATTACCCCGAATTACTGCATATTCTTCCAAAATCCCGTCAGCTTCAATCCGCTGCTTTTCGTGTTAGGATTTCGGAGTGCATCCCAGTGCATTCAATTTTCGCCAAACAAGCCAACGCAAGCAATTTTAATTCCCCGCAACGGCACTGACGAGGTAAAGATATTAGAAACCGAACCTTGTTTTGTCTTCCACCACTGCAACGCATGGGAAGAAGGAGACGAAGTTTTTGTTGACTCAGTTTGTTACGAATCATTTCCCACTGTAGAGGCGGACGGCGATTTTCGCGAGGTTGATTTTGACAGCGTTCCAGCGGGCGAATTGTGGCGGTTTAAGTTAAATTTGCAAGACAAAACCGTGCAGCATCAAGTTGTTGAAACTCGGTGTTGCGAGTTTCCGACTCTGCATCCCAATAATGTCGGACAACCTTACCGATATCTTTACATCGGTGCTGCTGATGCTCCCACGGGAAATGCTCCTTTGCAAGCTATCCTCAAAATGGATTTCGTGACTGGTGAAAGGCAAATTTGGAGTGCTGCGCCACGCGGTTTTGCGGGGGAACCGGTGTTTGTTCTCCGTCCCGATGCTGTTGCTGAGGATGACGGCTGGCTGCTGCTTTTAATGTATGATGCAGCTCATCATCGATCGACCTTAGTGATTTTAGATGCTCGCGACATCACCAAAGGGCCCCTAGCGCGCTTGCATTTAAAACAGCACATTCCCTACGGTTTGCACGGAAGTTTCACACCAAATGTACTACTTCCTATCGGTTCGTAGTTGCTCGTTGATTCGCCTGGTTCTTGCGCCGATGAGCGCCACAGCCCGCCGGGGGTTTTCAACCCCCGGCGGACTGCCAGGAGTGCTAACAACTATTCAAGATGAAAAATATCATAATAGATGCAAACTATCAACACATTTAATTTCAAAAAAATACTTATTTTAATTGGCACTTTCCTCGCAATTTTCGCAATCATCTTATCTATTTACTCTCACAATGCTAACGCCCAAGAGCCTTACAATCCCTCTCCAGAAAGCGCTGTAGCGTCCAAAGGCTTGGTTGAGGTCAAAATGACAGTAATTGGAGTTGATCCTATTAAGAACGAATTAGAAACCCGCTTGCAGTTTGAACTCAAAGGTATCTATAAAAAAGGGCCAACTTACCCGGCTCAAGACTTGTTAATGACAGTTAACGGCGCAAATGTACAGGATTCGGAAATTACCTTTAAAGAAGGCAAACCGATGATTGTTCCTGCATTGAAGTTTAACTTAGTCAAAGGAAAAATTAACACTTACCCGTTTGATAGGCACATTGCTAAAGTTGCTATTTCGCTCGACCCGCTGCCTTCAATTGGTAAAAAGTTTGCTCCATTTGAACTGAATCCCGTGCCACTTAAATTTAATTTTAATGCCGACGTTCCCGGTTTCGACATTAGTTATAAGCCGATGGAGGAGAATTCCTCTATCTTTATTTATATTGATGTTTCTGCAACTAGATCGCTCCCGGTCAAATTCTTTGCCTTAGTGATTATTGTGATCATGTGGGTGTTGTCAATTATGGCATTTTTATTAGCATTAAAAGTGATGAAATCGGGCAAGTTGCCGGAAGTGGGAATGCTGAGCTGGACTGCTGTGATGCTGTTTGCTTTTCCCGCGATTCGCAACGCTCAACCGGGAGTGCCGCCGGTGGGAACTGCAAGTGATTTTATGTCGTTTTTTTGGACGGAAATTATTGTTGTGGTGGCGTTGGTGATTATCGGTAGTTGTTGGTTGAAGCGGTATCATCCGCCAATTGAATGATTTGAGATTTGAGAGTTGAGATTTGAAGAATTTAGCCCAGAGATAAATCACAGGGCTTTTACCCTGGATACTTTCAATTAACCGGCAACAGTCAACAGCCAACCGTCAACAATTAACTAAATTCAAAGATTCAATTTTTGACTTCCAAATTCTCAATATCCTTTGCAGGTACGCCCAAACCGCGCAAGATAGTAAAAGCAATAATTCGATATCCCGAGGGATTGGGATGAACTCCATCTGCGGCTAACAAATTCAGAGTCTTGCCCGCGTGTTTTTGATACGTGCCGATAACTTCCCGACAAGGCCCATTCAAATCGATAAACAAGCACTGATTCTGCAACGCAATTTCTCGCATCGCGGCAATATACTCTTGCAACCTGCGATTTTCTGGACCGTCGAGAATTTCGCCGATCGGAGTAGGAGAAAGCAGTACAACTCGAATTCCTGCAGCTTTTGCAGCCAGCACCATTTGAGTTATTTTCTCCCGATATTCTGCCAGTGGCACTCCCTTGGGCAACTTGCCTTGCGGATAAAACTGACGGTTTTGGAAGTCGAAGAAAGCGTGCCAAACGTCGTTGACTCCGACATTAATCATCACTAAATCTGGCTTTTGGTCGATCGCATCTTTCTGGAAGCGCGCTTGCATATCAGTCGCCTTGTTACCGGAGATTCCGGCGTTGACGATTTCGATTTTGCGATCGGGATAAAGGGCATTCAGATAGCGTTGCAGCAGCCAAACGTAACCTCCGGGGTATTTCCCTGCCTCGGTGATGCTGTCGCCCACTGTGACAATTTTGCGCTTGCCGGCGAGCACGTTTTGGATTTCTGGTGGTGGCGTTGCTTCGGATACGGATTCTTTAAACACGGGAATTAAGGAGTGAGGAATGTTGAAGGCGATAATAGCAGCAATTACGGCGATGGCAAGTCTAATTAAAGCTTGCCTCAGCCGGGGTCTGGGACGGGGCGATCGCGCATTTGCAGACATTATGCGGTTTTTTACTCAAAGTCTAACTATTTATGGCTTCAATAATATTATCGATTTTTGTTTTTTTTGTCACTTATTTCAATAACTCAGTCCTAAGACTAACAAAAACCTGGTTTGGACGCCAAATCCGCAGTTATAAGCGTTAAGCCATAAACCTAGCTGTTGACCCCGCCTGCGTAAATTGTACACGTGAAATTACTGAGGTTTTTGTCTTCCTCATCTGTCGGTGTAATTGCCATCACAAAAAAGTTCGCCCAATGTCACATGATTTCTGCTACTTACAGCACAACTTTAGCAGGTGATCGCGGTTTATAATATTATTGATTAGTTCAGGAAACAAGTTTTCAGGCGAGGTTAAAGCAATGGTAGCAAATTCAAATTTTTTATATCCTCAAAATCGCTATTACGGTGAAGTAAAGCCAGAGAATTTGGTATTTAATGCGAATTTACAAGAGTTTTCTCAGCGAGTGGGTTACATAAGTTCCTTGACATCTAACGGTAAAATCTCTGTGGAACAGGCATTTACTCAGATCCAAACACTGTGGGAACAGGTAGAAAAGTCGAAAAAGCAGTTGGGAATTGGCGAAAATCCATTTTCAGCTTGAATAATTAGCGGTTGGCTTGGAAGTTGAGTTACGCGCCATTGATGCCGATCGATTAATCCACAGCTTAAGATGAAAAAGTAGCTAGTGGCGATCGACCTTTTTGCCTATGAGTTCCGACCTAGTTCCTCTCCTTCCCAAAGTATCCGTCGGCCGCCGCGCCGCGGCCCTCTGCATCGACGGAATAGCAGTTTGGCTGCCCAGTTTGCTTCTGGGCACTAATGCGATCGTCCAAACCATATTTTTTGTCCTGCTGTGGCTGATCCTGCGCGTACCCATCGTCAGGAAAAACCAAGGTCAAAGTCTCGGGCGCTGGGCCTTGGACATGAAAATTGCCGATACCAGATTCCAACGGATTCCTGGAGTACAAGAACTGTGCAAGCGCGAGGCATTGCTGGGCCTGTGCGTGGCTTTAGCCTTCGCAGGTATAGCTGGGCTCACATCTACCAACGCCGCCGTCTTGCTGCTGATCCTTCCCCTGGCGATCGACTGTAGCGTTGCCCTCACCTCCGCCGAAAGGTTTCCCCAAGCTTTCCACGATCGCATCGGCGGGACGATCGTCGTCGGAGCCCGCCGCGGCTACTCGCTCGACATCAAAGTTAGAAGATTGCTTGACCAAGTGCAGAGCAATGTGAGAAGATAATAAATTGTGTTTAAATTAGTCGAAATTTATTTAGAATTATGGCTAAAGGCGTCCGCATCATAATTACTCTAGAGTGTACTGAGTGCCGTACAAACGTAAGCAAACGCTCGAAAGGCGTGTCTCGGTACACCACGACCAAGAACCGTCGCAACACGACGGCGCGGCTGGAACTCAAAAAGTTCTGCCCCCATTGCAACAGCCACACTGCCCACAAAGAGATCAAGTAGTGATTAGTCATTAGTCCTTAGTCATCAGTCATCAGTTGTTGGCAATTGATATTGACGCGCGAAAAGCAGATAACTAACCAATGCTTTCCTGACGGCTAGCAACTAACGGCTAATAACTAAAAACTAACAGTCAACAGTCCAAGAACAACAGTAAACAAACAACAAACCATGACTTACTTTCGCCGGCGCGTTTCGCCAATCAAACCAGGAGACCCGATCGACTACAAAGATGTTGATTTGCTCAAAAAATACGTCACAGAACGCGGTAAAATTTTGCCCCGCCGGATTACCGGTTTGACGGCAAAACAGCAGCGAGACCTGACCAGAAGCATCAAAAGAGCAAGAATTGTAGCTTTGATGCCCTTCGTAAACCAAGAAGGTTAACAGGATTTGGGATTTTGGGTTTTAGATTTTGGACTGGGAATAAGACTTGCGCGAAAAGAACGTCTTTCTGTCATTAAGAGTGCAGCAAGAATGCAGCGAAATAATCGCGAAATAGGGTTAAGAGTCGTTGCAGCGCAAGTCTTAATCACAAGTCAAAAGTTAAAAAAAAGCAAGAAGAAAAAAAAACTTTTGAGATTTTAACTTTCACAATTGACCAGAAAAATTGCCAATATCCAAAATCTAAAATCGCAAGCTCGAAACTCGATAAGTGGCCACGGTAAAAATCCAAAATCTCAAATATAAAGCTGGCAAGTGGAGAAGGGAACGTTAGTAGAATTTAGAGTGCACGGCGACCGCCGTCTGGCAGTTGCCGATCGCCCCGACGGCAAGAAAAACTGGGTTGTGGTAGACGAAAACGGTCAACCGCACAGCATACCGCCCAAACAAATCACCTACGAAGTAGTCGGAGAAACTTACAAACCCTCCGATATTCCCAAATTTCTCAAAGAAGTAGAAGCATACTCAGATCCGTCGAGTTTGGAAGTCGCTTGGGAACTTTTAGTCGGTGACGGAGAAACAGCAGATCCCGAATCCCTAGCAATGCTGCTATTTTCCGAGCGCAGTCCGGCCCAGTGTTACGCGGCTTACTGTTTGCTATCAACAGACAAACTGTATTTCAAACAAAAGGGCGATCGCTACGAACCGCGACCCGCCGCCCAAGTAGCCGAAATCAAACACCAGCAAGAAGTAGAACAGCAGCGACACCAAGAATCCCAAGGATTTTGGGATAGAGTCAAACAGCGGCTGGCAGGGGAAAATGTAGATTGGGAACACAGCGATCGAACTCGCCTCGACGCCTTAGAACGCTTTGCCACCCTCGGAGAAGAAGCAACGCACCGCACCCCGGCCTTAGAAACTTTAGCCAGCTTAGAAAGGTCCGAAAACCCCGAAGCAGCATTTCAACTCCTAGTCGATCTCGGCCTGTGGAGTAGCCACGAAAACCTGTTTTTGCGGCGCAGCCAAATTCCCCTACAATTCTCCGCAAAGGTATTAGAAGTGGCCCAACGCTGCCTAGAAAATCCCCCAGCCGACTCCGACACAAATCGTCTCGATTTAACTCACCTCAAGGTTTACACGATCGACGACGAAAGCACCACCGAAATCGACGACGGCCTCAGCTTAGAATTCCTCGAAAACGGCCAGCAGCGCCTGTGGATACACATCGCCGATCCTACCCGCTTGCTTTCCCCTGGAGACGAACTCGACCTCGAAGCCAGAAAGCGCACCACTACGGTTTACCTGCCAACGGGAATGATCCCCATGTTTCCCCCAGCTTTGGCAACCGGGCCGATGAGTTTAATTCAAGGCAAAGAGTGCAGCGCGCTCAGCTTCAGTGTCACCTTAGACGAAATCGGCGCGGCTCAAGATTACAGCATCCACATCAGCACCATAAAACCCACCTACCGCTTGACCTACGATGACGTAGACGAAATGCTGGAGTTGGGAATCGAAGCAGAACCGGAAATAGCAGCGATCGCCTCTGCGGCCAAACTGCGCCAAAAATGGCGGGAAGCCCAAGGCGCAATCAGCATTTTCATGCCCGAATCAGTCATCAAAGTCAACGGCGACGACATCAAAATCCACGTCATCGACGACTCCACAGCCCGGATGCTAGTAGCTGAAATGATGATTTTAGCCGGCGAACTAGCCGCCCGCTACGGTCAAGCTCACAGCCTGCCAATACCCTACCGCTATCAGCCGCAGCCCGAACTCCCTCCCGATGAAGAACTGCTGGCCGTACCTGCAGGCCCCGCCCGCGCTTGCGCCGTGCGTCGGTGTATGCCCCGCAGCGAAATGGGCCTCACCCCCGGACGCCACGCCGGCTTGGGTTTGGAATTATACACTCAAGTTACTTCCCCGATCCGCCGCTATACCGACTTGCTGACTCACTTCCAAATCAAAGCCCACCTGCGGGGCGAACCACTGCCTTTTTCCGCTGAAGAAATACAGGACATTGTGATGTGTCTCGGCACCGCAGTTAAAGAAGCATCCACAGTCGAACGCCAAACTAACCGCTATTGGGGATTGGAATATTTGCGGCGCAACCCAGACGAAGTTTGGGAAGCTTTAATGCTGCGCTGGCTGAGAGAAGACAGCAATCTCGGATTGATTTTATTGGAAGAGTTGGGTTTAGAATTGGCAATGCGATTTGGTCGATCGGTCGCAATAGGCGATCGGCTAGAAGTCAAAGTCACCCACTGCGATCCGCGATCTGATGTCATTAACTTCCAGGAAATGATATTTGAAGCCGCACAATAGGATTTTAGATTTTAGACTTTAGATTTTGGATTGCAAAAATTTGTGTTGAAGGCTGAAACTGAGTATAAATCTCGTTTTTAGTCGAGTTTATGACCCCCTCGCATCCCCCTTGTCAAGGGCAGGGGGGTAAAAAAGATGATGGGTTTCTATCTAGTCCTGTAAAATAATCGTAATTCTTGTCAGGGGTAGTTCACCCCCGATCTGTAATATCAGCCAGAAATCCCGTAAACCCGCCCCGACCAAAATATTGGGGTCGATCGACTGGACATCATATCCCATCCAAGACGGGTAATACTTTTGACATTAAATTAGCACGCTTTGCTATCTCCTCTCTTCCTCCGTGTCCTCTGTGTCCTCTGCGGTTAATAAAAAAAACTTCAGCATCATAAAAATTGGAAAATTTTACCGCAGCCTAGTAATCTAAAATCTAAAATTTAAAATTTAAAATCGCAAAATGCCCAATTCAATTAGCCAAGTTCAGCCGCCGCTGGAATTCATACCCCCAGCCTACAACCCTCTAGTGATGCAAGGTTGTAAGCAAATATTCCCCTGGTGGCTGCGATTTCGGACGAGTATCAGCCACGTTCAAGCCGAAAACGTCGAAACCCTCGCCGAACTATTCCACCAATTTCAAAATCAGAAAGTTCGCTTCTTGCTAGCCTTCCGCCACCCCAACTCAGACGATCCCTACTGTTTGGGACAACTAATTTGGAAACTCGTTCCCCAGGCAGCGCGCGCCAAAGGCATTCCCCTGCAATTTCCGGTACATTCCCACTTTATCTACGATCGCGGCATTCCCCTGTGGGCCGGTGCGGGAGTCGGCTGGTTGTATTCCCAACTCGGTGGCACTCCGATTGTTCGCGGTAAAATCGATCGCGCCGGATTGCGATCGGCCCGCGATTTATTTGCCAACAGCCAATTCCCGATCGCCGCCGCCCCAGAAGGCGCTACCAACGGTCACAATGAAATAGTCAGTCCCCTCGAACCGGGAATTGCTCAAATGGGTTTCTGGTGCGTTGAAGATTTGCTGAAAGCCGGACGCACTGAAAAAGTGTTAATTGTGCCGATCGGCATTCAATACCGCTATGTCAACCCACCTTGGCAACCCCTAGAAAAACTTTTAACTCAATTAGAAATTGATTGCGGACTGCCACCCTTAGAACGCACCGAGATCGCTAATTTAGAGACTGCAGATCCCGATTCCGAAAACCACAATCACAAATTCCAATATCTGCGCCTGATTCGACTGGGCAGCCATTTGCTAGCAGTAATGGAAGAGTTTTACAGCCGTTTTTATCATAAAAGTTTACATCCTGAAACATCTATTTTAACATCATTATCGCTACCACAACAAACGGCAAATGATTCGGGCAATGAAGTAATGATGGCTCGGCTGAAAGCCCTGTTAGACGTGGGTTTGCAAGTAGCAGAAGAATATTTTAACTTGAAGCCCAAAGGCAGTTTAATAGACCGCTGCCGCCGTGTGGAACAAGCAGGCTGGGAGTATATTTATCGAGAAGATATCAAAGATATTGCAGCACTTTCTCCCTTAGAAAGAGGATTAGCCGATCGCCTCGCTGAAGAAGCAAGTCTTCGGATGTGGCACATGAGACTTGTAGAAAGTTTCGTGTCCGTCACGGGCAGGTACGTCGCAGAACAACTGACAGCAGAACGTTTGGCAGAAACAACTTTACTGCTGTGGGACGTACTGGCTCGAATCAAAGGGGGAAATCCTTTCGGCAGACCGAAGTTGGGCAAACAGCAGGTACAAATGACCGTGGGCGAACCCATATCAGTGAGCGATCGTTGGGATCGATATCAAAGCAGTCGCAGGTTAGCAGTTGCCGAACTCACTCAAGACTTGCAATCAGCTTTAGAAGCAATGATTAAATCTTAATTACTCAGATAAGGAAGAGCTTCTAGGGAAGAAGGAATATATATTTTTCTTCACTACGTTTTTTTCTGGTGAATTATAAACAGATTGTTATAGACTTTTGGAATAGGTCTAATGAACCGCAAACGCTCGCTCGACAATGAACCAATAAAAATTAGCGATGACTAACAAACCTATCGATTTGTCTACTAACTCAATTAAAATAAAACTGCTAAATAATTTAGCGCAGGAATTGCTCACACCGCTCACTTCTGTCCTCGGCATGGCAAGCGTGTTGAAACAAGAAATTTATGGCCCCTTAACGAGCAAGCAAAAAGAATATATTGACGTGATCCAAGACAGCAGCCGCTCTTTGCGATCGCTAGTTGAAGAAATTTTGGAACTGGCAGAACTAGATGATTCTGCTTTCACCTTGAAGCGAACCGCAGTCGATATAGAAACTTTGTGCCAGCAGGTTGTGACAATCCTGTCGTCGGCGGCAAGTAGACGAGAGCAAGAAATTAATTTGTCGATGGGGCCCGGGTCGCGCATCTGGCTGGTAGATAAAGATAAGGTTCAGCAAATGCTGCACCACTTAATTTTTAGCATTATTCAATCTGCTGGGGCAGGCAGCGTGATTCGAGTCCACGTTTCTCGGAAAGAAGACGGTATCAACATCGGAGTTTGGGTTTTTCATCCTTGGTTAGGGGAAAGTTTGCCCCATGCTAAACTCTACACCGACTACTTGTTGAAGGCCGGATCTGGTAGCGGTTCGCCATCGCACTCCGAAACCGACTCCCTCGGACTCGAAGCGCAACTCCCGACACAGGGTTCGCAGCGATTAACGCTGGCGTTTTCTGAGTTGGCGGCTTTGGTGGCCCAGAATGCCGAGGATACCGCACCGGTGTTAGCTGGTTACGGGGCGCGGGAACGCTTGGGGCTGCTGCTTTGCTGCCAGTTGGTGGAAATTCAAGGCGGTCAACTCTCAATTCAAGGAGCCCCGGAATCTGGATATCGCTACGTGCTCTGGCTGCCCTGCACAAATGCTACGGAATTGTTGGAAGGGTAAAGAAGGAAGAAGGAAGAAGGAAGAAGGAAGAAGGAAGAGGGAAGAAGGAAGAGGGAAGAAGCAGTGTACAGGACGTAACTGCTGAAAGAAGGAAGAAAAATAACTCAACTTTTTTCAATTATCAATTCCCAATTACCAATTCCCGATTAGCGATTAGCGATTCCCAATTCCCAATTACCAATTACCGATTACAAAGTACAAATCTAAAATAGCAATGAATTCAGTTTGGCAACAGTTAACTCTGGCAAATTTGCCGCTATCTCAGTGGCAAAGTAGAAGTTATTTATTCAATTTGGCGATCGGCTCTTTACGCAGTTGGCGACAAAGTAGCTGGCTGATGCAGTGGGCAGAACCCTTGGGTTTTGTTTTGCTGGCCTTGACTTTCGGTTTTGCGCCGTTTGTAAACAATGCCTTGGTGGGGGTGTTGATGGCGGCTAGCGCTGCATTTTGGGTGCTGCTGACTGTTTCGGACGATCGCGAGATTCCCTTCACGCCGATTCATTTGCTGGTACTGCTGTACTGGGGCATTGCCACCGTCGCAACGGCGATGTCGCCGGTCAAAGTCGCCGCTGCTAGTGGTTGGAGCAAGCTAACGCTGTATTTGCTGTTTTTTGCGCTGATGGCTCGGATATTGCGATCGCCCCGTTGGCGATCGTGGTTAATTGCCGTATTTTTGAACGTCTCTTTAATTGTCAGTTTCTACGGCGTTCGGCAGTGGATTGACAAAGTGCCACCATTAGCTACTTGGAACGATCCGACTTCTACTCAAGCCAATGTCACGCGAGTTTACAGTTTTCTGGGAAATCCTAACTTGCTTGGTTCCTATTTACTGCCAGCCATTGCATTGAGCGCCGCCGCACTTTTTGTGTGGAAAGGATGGGGAACAAGAATTTTAGCGCTGACGATGCTGGTGGTGAATTGCGCGTGTTTGCGCTACACGGACAGCCGGGGTGCTTGGATCGGTTTTGTGGCTCTACTGGTGGTATTTTTAGTGCTGCTGTGGTACTGGTACAGCCCTTTGATGCCTCGGTTCTGGCGAACTTGGGCGCTGCCGTTAGGATTAGGAGGTTTGGCGGGAGCCTTAATTTTGGGAGTGGCTTTAGTGGAGCCTCTGCGCGATCGAGTTTCGAGTATGTTTATCGGCAGAGGTGACAGCAGCAACAATTTTCGGATTAATGTTTGGACGGCGGTGGTTGACATGATTCGCGATCGACCAATTCTCGGAATTGGGCCGGGAAACACTGCTTTTAATAAAGTTTATCCGCTTTATATGAAGCCGAAATTCACTGCTTTGAGCGCTTATTCCGTGCTGCTGGAAATTGCGGTGGAAACCGGTTTTATCGGTTTAATGTGTTTCCTTTGGCTCATGACTGTCACCGTCAATCAAGGTTTGTTGCAGATCAAACATCTGCGGGATTCGCAATTTAAGATCTCTAGTTTAGAGGAAGAATCCCAAAATCCCAAATCTCAAATCCAAAATCTCAAATCGAATCAGGGGTTTTGGTTGATTGGGGCGATCGCAACTTTAGCCGGCATGATGGCCCACGGTTTTGTCGATACAGTTTGGTACCGACCGGAAGTTAATATGCTTTGGTGGTTGATGGTGGCGATTATTGCTAGTTTTTACAGCAACTCGCATCAGCAGCAGCAAGATTCAGCTTTGACGGAGGGCGAGTAGATAGAATTGCTGGCGGGGCTTTCTCCCCGCCCGGTGCGGATTCCAGCAATAGCCGATACAGCAATTATTAAGATGTTATATCAGTGCAAAAAAAGAATGCAGCTTTATGCAAGCTGCAAACCATTATAGCCATAAGTTATTTCCAATTCTTCAATTCTTAATCTCAAATCTCAAATGCTATAAGGTGCGGACGGCGCACCCGGCATACTACTACTACATACTACATACCTGTTCCTGTAAAGTGGTGATGGTACACTCTACAAAATTTATTGAAAATAAGCCTTATTCTTCGCTCTCCGGAGGCATGATGAATCTCGGACACGCATATTTTCCACCATTTTTATCTCTGCACTGTCGCATCGACTGACTCGAGTTGAACAGCATCTCGACTGATTCATTAACTGCAGATTTAACAGTCCGAGGAGTTGGCACTGCTTTTGAGGCTTGACTTAGCTCCAGTACCGTTATAATTGCCAGTATGGTTGATGAAAGCAAAACTGTGCGTTTCATTTATTTGTTTTTTCCTCGTTTAATCGTTGACGTGCCATCCCTATCCATATATCCTCATCGAATTCTTGAGAATCCGCATACTTTAGACAAATTTTCCACTGCGGTAGCGCTTCCTTAGTATTTTTCATCTTTTCTAGGACTTGCGCTTTTAAGCAGTAAGTTGCTGGTCCTTCACTATCAAGTTTAATCGCTGCATCCAGATGTTGCAATGCCTCTGAATATCGACCCTGTTCCAGCCGAGCCCATCCCAAGTTTTTGAGTAAAGAATATTTTACTCGATCGTCCTCCGCTAATTTCAAACCTTGCCACAGAAAGTGAACGGCAGCCGGATAGTTTTTTTGATCGACGATATATAATCGAGCCAGATTGCTGTAAGCAGCAGGCAGACCGAGTTTTGCAGCTTGCAGATATTTTCCTCGGGCGCATTGTAAATCTTGCACCTCTTCGCAAAGCCATCCTAAATTGTAAAGAGCTGTTCGGCTTTTTGGATCTACCCAGAGCGCTAACTCATATGCTTGTTGAGTATCCGCCAATCGATTGGCTTTGTAGTTTTCAAACGCAATATTATTAAAAAAAGATGCCAGTTCCGGCAAAGCAATTTTCCAGCCGCCAAAGCCTACTGCTAGCATCAGTAAGAAGGCTCCCCACTTGGAGTTCTGATGCTTTTTTGCTGGCTCTTTCATGGCATTGAAAATGTTAGCTAATGGTGTCATTTTTAGCATTTTTTAACTTGAGAGTTGGGCGATATTTTGTTTGCCAGATTTAATTGCCACCCTAATGGCATCAGAATCTTACGAAATGACTCAGGTTTGAGCTTATTTCTCATAAGAGTTTGTTAGTCCACAGCCAAATGCTTGGGTAATGCCCCACTACCCAGATGTATTCGAGCATAGGTTAATCATTCATGACGCTCCACAAGCTATCCGGATATTTTCAGAAAAAAGGAAGCGGGAAGCAGGAAGAAGGTAGAACTGTTGCCTTGCCTAAGTAATAATACTTAGTCAGCGGTCAGTCGATCGACAGTATGCGACTGTATGAGGAGATACAGCGTATTCCAGGTTTATGAAGTGTAGGGACTTACCCTAGGCCGTTTCCCTACGGGGATGAAACGAGCTGGGGTTTAGTTCATCAACATAGAATCTGCTGTAAGATGGGCTCCGGTGAAATAACTCTAACTAAGTTTGTAGTGACGATAGAAGTCCTCAAAATCCTCCCTGGAGGATTTTGAAAAATATTATGATGAGTAATTAACCGAACTCGATTTAAAATAGCCAATCATTAATGAGTAATCACCAATCATGAATCATTAAGGACTTCTGACTAATAAACATCTCCATAACTTAACTTTCAACCTTCGAGTAGCAAAGGTTGTAGTTTCTTTTTCGGAGATGTTTAAGGCCTCCTGACTAATATTGCTTCATCGCTCTTTCCATATCCCGCTTGTCTTCGCGTTTCTTCAAATCTTCGCGCTTGTCGTACAGTTTTTTCCCTTTACCCAAACCGATATCGAGTTTTACCCAGCCGCCTTTCAAATACATTTTTAACGGCACTAAAGTCAAACCTTTTTCTTCAACTTTACCTATCAATTTACGGATTTCCTGCTTGTGCATCAGCAATTTACGGGTGCGGCGGGGTTCGTGATTAAAATAGTCGCTAGCACTTCTCCAGGGCGAAATGTGAACGTTGATAAGCCACAATTCCCCGTTCCGAACTAAACCATATCCGTCCCGCAAATTGGCTTTTCCTTCCCGAATTGATTTGACTTCGGTTCCCTTCAACTCGATGCCCACTTGGTATGTCTCTATAATTTCATAGAGATGGCGCGCTTGTCGGTTATCGCTAACAATTTTGTATCCTGGGCTTTTTTCGCTCATTTTTACCTCCGCTAAAATTAATTATTATAACGCTAGCTTCTCTGTAGAGAAAATCGAAGCTTGACAAAACTTAAATAATCGGTCTAGACATTACCAATTTGGCTGAGCTAAGATGTCACCAACGTGAATGTCAAGCGGTATCATGCAGCGCACCAATATCACTGATTCTGCAATTCCAGATTCTGTTACTCCTCATCCTGCGGTAAATTGGGTTGGGCTGGCTCCTTTTTTACTGGCGCTTGCTTGGTTTTGGGCTAATATCTCGGCTGTTAAGTGGCTATTATCCTCGTTTGTTGAGATACCCACACTGTACAAGATAGTAATTGGCTTTCTGATTGTAGCATTAGTAGTGCGATCGATTGGGAACTCCGCTCGCCCGCCGGGATTTTCGCCAAATTTCGTTTTGAGGCGATATCCGCTGCTGTTGATGTTGGGTGCGGGCATTTGCTCGATCGCGCTTCAGTACATAATTGATATCAAACAAGTTACTGTCCTGCTATTTATCCTCGGAACTTACGGGCTGTGCGGCTTATTGGTGGAGCAGAACTTTTGGCAAAAAAACTTGCCAGTTGCCGGCTTGCTGGCTTGTATTTTACCATTCAACAGTCAGTTTAATAGCGGCTTAGGTTTGCCGGCGCGAGTGCTGACTGCTCAGGTAGTAGAACAGTTGCTCTCACTGCTGCACGTTGGCGCTATTTCTTCTTACGATATTATCGTTTTGGAAAACGGCATCGCTCACGTTGACGTGCCTTGTAGCGGCATTAAAACCCTCTTAGTCGGAACGCTATTTTTGCTAGCTGCTACCTGGCTAGAAGGGCGTAAATTAAGTTTAAGATGGCTAGCAGTCGGCGCTGCTAATCTCTTAATGTTAGTGTCTGCTAACGTTGCGCGGGTGTCCGTGTTAGTCCTGGTTTCAGAAGTGTTTAACCAGCCAAACATAGCAGAAATTATTCACGTCCCTCTGGGAATTGTCGGTTTAGTATGTGCTTCTTTTGTAACCTGGTTAATGCTGCAAGGAGTACCGAAATTTCAGCCAGAAAAAACCAGCGGTATTTCTGCAAAAGCCAACTCAGAAATACTCCCTAATCACCCTTTAGCCAAACCAGGAATAATTGCAGCAGTCACAGTTCTGGCAGTCATTGCTCAACTTTCTCATGTAGAAACGTCAAAAATGGCGATCGCACCTTTAAGATTGCCTGAATATATTAAATCAGAGTCAATTCCCCTGAATGCTAGCGAACAAAAATTCTTTGGCAACTATCCGGACACGCAAACACAAAAAATCAGATTTGTCGCCGGCAACTTGCGCGGTTCCATGCTCACAGTAGCCAGCACATCCTGGCAAACTTATCACGCCCCCGAGTTGTGTTTTGTAGCGAGCGGAGTTCCCGTCAATCGCATAGAAAAAAAACAACTAACTCCTTCAGTAACAGCGCGCTGGCTGTCTCTCAAAAACAACCAATTCTCAGCAGCATACTGGCTGCAATCTGCACAGCTAACTACAGATAACTTCATGTCCCGTATCGGCAGCGATCTCACTCACAAAAATCACAATTGGGTGCTAGTTTCCATTTTATTTAACAGTTCGTTACCCGCAGAAAATCCTGAAGTAAAAGAGTTTGCTGGTAACGTCTACGCTAGCGTTAAACAAAGCTTACAAGGAGAAATGAATGAAAATAAAACAGGTATTTGATGGAATTTTAAAAAGAATTTTTTGGTTCTGGAATTTGAGTTTTTTATCGCTTGTTTACTTGGGAATTTTGCCGATTATAGGAGTGCCATTAATTATGGCGACAATCGATGGCATCATCCCGCTAGAGTTTACTTTGACGATGGCAGCTACGATCGCTGTACCCACGGTATGTACAGTAATAGGGTATAGGCGTTTTAGCGAGCAACCCCTAGAGCTAATGCGTTGGTTTTACGGCGTAGAAGCACCGCTATTTTTGCTGTGTTTGCTCCGCTTGTTCCTGCTGCGAGAACTCACCCCAGCTAGTTCTCAAATCATCGCTACTATTGCTTTGTGCATTGCAGCATTTTCAGTGGAAATGCTGTACGGATATCTGGGTAAAAGAGAAAATGTTCAAAATATCTCAGATTCTCAAACTTCCCCTAATAAACAGCCTATTTTTTTAAGATTGATCGGAGAAAAACGAAGTGCGTGGCTGCAATTAGGATGTCACAGTTTAATGCTAGTAGTTGGCATTTGGGCGGCAACATTGCTGATGTATTACGCTGTACCTGTGGGATTAGTGACAGTTGCTGGATTCTTCAGTGCAGTGATTGAATTCTTCAAGTTTACATGGGTATTACCCTTTTGGGATATGTTTAGATACGGGGCGTGGGTATGGGGTTTAATTTCGGGTTTAACTTGGATAGCGCTATTCTTGATATTCTTTGGTTTAACCTGTAGCTTATTCGTTGTCATGCCTTCCCTGTACGGCTTTCTCTACATTCATTCCGGGCGGAAAATATGGCAGAGTTTTGCTGCACAATACGGGAAAAATAAAGCGATAATCGGAAGTTTAGGAGTAATAGCAGCTTGGCTGGCTATTTTCTCCGCTTTGCAGCAGCAGCCACAAGTTGCAGCACTGAAAATGTTGGCGACTCCGCCGGCAAATGACACGGTTCGCCAAACTTTATTAGCCAAGTCTGATATGATTCGATCGGGCTTAGTTAACGCTTATTTGTCCCCTTACCGCTACCTCAGCACTGTACGAGAAAACAACCACATTTATGAGCTCTACAAAAATACTTTGAATTTGCCTGACGGAGCAGCTCAAACGGTGCAGAACAGCTATAATTTTTTAATGTCGCCGTTTTTGTATCAAGGCTCTAGTGCTGATGTGGAAAAAGCAGAAAAACTCTACGGCGAATTCTTTGATACGGAACTGCAAAAAGGCGACACAGAAGCAGTAAAACACGCGGTGCAGTCAACATCAAATCGCGAAGAAGCAAAAGCCGGTTTGCTGAATGTCAGTGAGGAAAAAGTATGGTTGCAGTCGCAAGAAGTGACAGTCAAAGAAAACGGCGACTGGGCTGACGTTCAACTCTACGAAGTTTACAAAAATCAAACACCGAACTTGCAAGAAGTATTCTACTACTTTTCCCTGCCGGAAAGCGCCGCAGTTACAGGAGTTTGGCTGGGCGATACTGGCGATTTAAACAAACGTTTTGTATTTACGGTATCGCCTCGCGGTGCCGCACAGCAAGTTTACAACCAACAGGTAGTAGAAAGAGTCGATCCGGCTTTGCTAGAACAAATTGGCCCCAAACAATACCGCTTGCGGGCTTTTCCAATCCCGGCTAAACGAGAATTCACCCCAACTGACGGGCCAACCGAAATGCACCTTTGGCTTACTTACAAAGTCATGCGGCAGCCACAGGGTTGGGCGATGCCTGTTTTGGCTGAAAAACGCAACATTTTTTGGGACCAAAATACTCGCCGCACGATCGCCGGAAAAGAGGTAAAATACAGCGGGAAAGAAGCAAGAGAAACTTGGCTACCACCCTTTTTGCCCGCAGTCGCACAGCAACCTCTAACAGCGCAGCAGGCTATTCTACCGGGAGGAAATATCCTTTCTGCTAAGCCGCTGGCTGATGCAAATTACTCGCTACCGCAAGGCAAGAAATTTGCAGTTATTCTGGATACTTCCCGCAGCATGGCGGCGGAAAGTAAGGAAGTAAAAGAGACTTTGGAATGGTTGAAAGCTAATGCAGCAGGCAAAAATGCTGTTGATTTGTATGTCGCCAGCGCTGCGGGAATGCCACCTAAGTTGGTGGAAGATGTACGCAATTTCGATGCCGCAAAGGTGAGGTTTTACGGTACAATCCAGCTCAAAGATATGCTGCAACAGTTTGCACAGTTGCGGGGCGATAAAAGTTACGATACTGTATTTGTGGTGAGCGATCGCCACAGTTACGAATTATCGGACGATCGCAAACTTAAACTTTCCATCTCTGCACCCCTATGGACAGTGCATTTGGGTGGTTTGCCCCCCGGCTACGACGACGTAACTTTGAAGGTTATTCAAGATAGCGCCGGCGGAGTTGCTACAGATATGAAAGAGGCGATGCAGCGAGTAGCAACCACAGCAGCTTCGGACCAATCTACCGTTAGTGTTGTTGACGGCTATGTTTGGAGTTATGCCAAAACGCCACAGTCGGGAAAAACCGCAAAATCGGCGCCAGTTGCAGAGTCCAAAAATGCCGGAAATGACGGCTTTAAACCGATAGCTGCGCGGCAGTTGATAACTGCACTTAGCAAGCAGAAAAGTTCAAATCAACTGACGCAACTGGATGCAATGCACGCAGTAGCTAAAAATTTCAAAGTGGTGACGCCTTATTCTTCGATGATTGTGTTAGTTAATGACGCGCAAAGGGAGCAGCTAAAAGCAGCGGAAGCTAAGAGCGATCGATTTGACAGAGAGGTAGAATCGGGTAAGGAGGAGTTGACTAAACCGAACAATCCTCTCAACGTTTCTGGGGTTCCTGAACCCGAAGAATGGCTGCTTTTGGGGGTTGGTGCGATCGGGCTTTTGGCGGTTTTCCTCCGCCAGCGCCGCGCGAAAATGGTAGGTTGAAAGTAAATCCGGGTTGGCTACTCCCTCGATGGTTCGGCGGTTGAAACCGATCCTTGTCAAACAAAGTCTGCCTGCGTAGACTAAGAGAGTGAGGGAGTATTTAAGCTGGACTTGATATCAAATATTAATCTACAGTCGTCTTTAGACGACTTTAGCTATGAGACAGGGGTTTAAACCCCTGTCGGACGTAGCTAATAACGAATAACTAATCTATGTCTACAAAAACGCGATCGCCCTCAATCTTTACCGGATAAGATTCCAGGGCATCGCTGGGTGCATTCAAACATTTACCAGTATCTAATTTGTACTGATACTTATGAAACGGACAGGTAATGATACCGCTGCTTACCTTACCCATGTCGATCGGATATTCTAAATGAGTGCAAGCATTTCGGTAACAAGTGACGTTCAGGCCTTGACGATTCAAAATCACTGAAGTACCCTCAACTTTTACCTTCAACACACCCCATTCGGGAACTTGATTGAGCCCTGTTATCTCTACCCACATATAATCTTTCTCGCTTTAAATAAATGATTGCAAACTAATAGGCGATCGCCCTTGAATGCAGGACAATGAGAGGTGCGAGACTCTTCACACCTCAGAAATTAACCGTTTTCCTCGCCATCTCCCAGGTACAACCTGACGAATTCATTAGCAGCCTCTCGATTGAATGTTTGCAACGCTTGCTTAATGGCAAATACCGCCTCAGCCGACGGGTCTCGTTCTTCACTTACCCAACGGCTAACGTTTGAGCGATCGATTTCCATCTTTGCTGCCAATTGATATTGACTGATATCGTATGCCTCTAATATTTTTTTGAGGGCTTTACCTGCTCTTCCCATGCTCCCGATTGTGTCAGAGAGTCACGCTCCTGTAAACGTTGCTGATTGTCATCTAATGCGCTACACTGCCGATTGTTGACAATTAGCACCAATCGGATCGACGAGATCGAGCGCAATGACTCAAACACAGCTTTTTGTTGCCACAGATATCAACCAAATCCAGACATCGCCGACATCGCAGCCAAATCCTGTGCCTGCTGAACCAGACCGGGAACCTGTGCCGATCCTAGTGATTGGCGAGCCGTTGGGAATCGATAAAATTGTTAGCGCACTTTACTTGCGTCGCTTTGCTGCTGTTCTGGGATGGTCGCAGATTTTACCGGCCCCGACTATCGGCAAGCTCGTGCGGAGTTTGATTCGCTATGTTTCTTTAGATGAAATTGGGCAAAAATGCTCTTTTACATCAGCCGCAGTGCTATGCAAAACTCAATGGGACGATCGCATTTTAAATTAAGTGCGCTCGTTTCTTCTTTCTCAAATTAATTGTAAGGCCGGTCAAATACCAGAGTCTGGGTGGTGCGATCGCCTGAATATTTGACGATCGGCCTCAAACATACTATTCAGCTTTTCCCTACGGATGAATCTGACTTAAAATCACCCTCAACCTGTCATAATCATCCTTCAACAAAACACTCAAACTCCTCCCCGCTTCCACCAACCAAGATCGATCGCGCATCCGCAACTGATAAATCTCCCGAATCGCCGCCGCCGTCAGCGCATCCACCGGCGCATTAGCCACCCCCAGCAGCGTCCTCAAAAAATCCAATTGCACGGTAAAATCAATCACCTCATCCGGTTCGCAGCGATAAACCGCCTGGTGAATTTGCGGCGGGCGCGGCGGCAAATACTGATAAATTTTACCCCTCGATGGGCCGTGACCGTTGAACCTTTCCGGCGCAGCCTCAAACCCCACAATCGCCACTCGAAACTCGGTTTTGAGCATCGCAAAAATCTGCGGTTGTTCTTCCCGCAACTCTTCCAGCGACAAACCCAAAGCGCGAGCTCTGTGCACCGAGTCGATCGGGCTAGTCGTAGCGTAATAAACCACGCCGTAGATTTGATTTTTCGACTCTTCATCCTCGGCCTTCACCCAACTCCCAAAAGGTGGCATCACGGGAAAACTTAAGTCTTCTGGTTCCAAACATTGAGCCAAAAACTCCGAAGTTGCCGTCTCGATTACCTCAGCAATGCGATCGGGATGGCGCTCTTTTGTAGCAAATTGGGGTAAAGGTAAACGCATATTAGTCAGTTGGCAGTTGGTTGTTGGTTGTTGGCTGTTGGTTATTGGCTGTTGGTTGTTGGCTGTTGGTTGTTATTTATTATTATTTGTAAGTGGGTACTAATAAACAATAACTGACAACTGACAACTGACAACTGACAACTGACAACTGACAACTGACAACTGACAACTGTCAACTGTCAACTGTCAACTGTCAACTGACTATTTCGCCCGACCAGCCGTAGCATCGACAAGTTCCAATTGCGACAGCCGGAACGTGATCAGCTTGTCCCAATTGCCACCTTCAAACAGTACCGCGACCTTCCCATCGCTAACTCGCTGAACTTGTCCTTGAAAGGCGTAGTAAATCTCACCCTTATCTTTAACTCGAACTGCCGAACCTGGAAAAATCATAATTCTGTGAATGTTAAGTTGGCTCTTTATAGCTTACCTTTTCTCGTTTCTAGTTCCCAAGCAGAGCCTGAGAACTAGGCAAATCTTCGTTTACAGGAAGACGCGAGGCAAAGCCCAGAAACGAGAGTTTGTTAGGCTAAGGCTGCTACGGAAACTTTACCGGCAATGCGGCCCGCGATCGCCCGCAACTCCCTAGCTGAAGCAGAACCCGGTTGCCCCACCACGATCGGCACCCCCGAATCCCCACCTTCCCGCAACGGAATTTCCAGCGGAATGCGGCCTAACAGCGGCACTCCCAACTCAGCAGCAGTCTTTTCCCCGCCACCAGAACCGAAAATATCGTATTGCTTGTCGGGCATATCCGGCGGCACAAAATAGCTCATGTTTTCCACAATTCCCAACACCGACACTCCCAACTGCTGGAACATCTTTAAACCCTTGCGGGAGTCCAACAATGCCACCGTCTGCGGCGTCGTCACGATCACGACACCAGCCATCGGCACCGCTTGCGCCATTGTCAACTGCGCGTCTCCAGTACCCGGAGGCATATCGACAATCAAATAGTCTAAATCGCCCCAATTCACCTGATAGAGGAACTGTCGAATGATCCCGTTCAACATCGGGCCGCGCCAAATGACGGGCTGGTCTTTGTCAATTAAAAATGCCATCGACACTAATTTGACGCCGTAGTTGAAGGCGGGTTCGAGGCTTTCCCCGCTTTTCCCGTCCCTAACCATCACTTTCGCGTCCCCCAGACCCAACATTGTCGGGTCATTGGGCCCATAGATATCCGCATCCAGCAAACCCACCTTAGCGCCGGTTTGCGCCAGCGCTACTGCCACATTTACCGCCACTGTGCTTTTGCCGACGCCGCCTTTGCCGCTGGAAATTGCGATAATATTTTTCACTCCTTCAATGCCTTGGCGATCGACCACTCCCTTTTGTTGGGGCGTCTCGGCTGTCACCTCCACCGCCACTTTTTCGACTCCTGGCAACTGTTTGACCGCTTTTTGGCAATCTTCGACAATAAATTCTCGCAGCGGGCAAGCAGGCGTTGTCAGCACTAAAGTAAAACTGACGACACCGCCGTCAATTTTTATGTTACGAATCATGTTCAATTCCACCAAACTCTTTTGCAGTTCGGGGTCTTGCACGGGTCGCAGGATTTCTAAGACTGAACTAACATCGAGTGTATTGGGCATTGTGTTCTCCACCATAGCTCTGCAATTGGGTTAGCGAATTTTCGATCGCAGGTTTAAGTATATTTTTATTGCTATTTTTTAATGTAACTTCATAGCGATCATTTGCAGACCTACGGTGGCATAATTACATGACGACTGGATTTGGGATTCATCGCCCATCTAAGACTCAAATCTGACAACAGAAAATTTTATGACAGTTTCTACAACACTTAAAACAGCCACTTCCCCGTTTTTGCCACCCGCTGACTCTAGAGCTAGAGTCAGCCAATTTATGAAAAGCCTACAAGACGAAATTTGTCAATCCCTCGAACAGCTCGATGGCGTTGGCAAATTTAAGGAGGACTCTTGGGAACGCTCCGAAGGCGGCGGCGGACGTTCTCGCGTCATGCGCGAAGGCGATGTTTTTGAACAAGGGGGAGTCAATTTTTCCCAAGTGTGGGGCGAAAGTTTGCCGGCTTTGATTCTGGCAAAGCACCCAGAAGCTGCTGGTCACGATTTCTATGCCACGGGCACTTCGATGGTGCTGCACCCCCGCAATCCCTACTTGCCTACGGTTCACCTGAATTACCGCTATTTTGAGGCCGGCCCGATTTGGTGGTTTGGCGGCGGTGTGGATTTGACTCCTTATTACCCGTTGGCTGAGGATGCAGCTCATTTTCACAAAACTCTGAAAGCAGTTTGCGATCGCCACCATCCCGGATATTATCCGACCTTTAAACTCTGGTGCGACGAATATTTCTACCTCCCCCACCGCCAAGAAACTCGGGGCGTGGGCGGCCTGTTTTTTGACTACCAAAGCGCTCAAGGCGCGCTTTACCGCGACCATCATGTCAAAGGTAAAGCCGCTGAGTGCAGCCACAACATCGGCGTGCCGGAACCTAGGACTTGGGAGTCGCTGTTCGCCTTCGTACAGGATTGCGGCCAGGCATTTTTGCCGGCTTACACCCCTATTATTGAAAAGCACCGATCGAAAGAATACGGCGAGCGCGAGCGTAATTTCCAACTTTACCGCCGCGGCCGTTACGTTGAATTTAACTTGGTGTACGATCGAGGCACGACCTTTGGCTTGCAGACCAACGGACGCACCGAATCGATTCTAATGTCCCTGCCACCTTTGGTACGCTGGGAATACTGTTACGAACCAGAACCCAACTCTCCCGAAGCTGAACTCTACTCGAAGTTCTTAAAACCGCAAGATTGGGCGAATTGGATGCCTCAGCAGTCACCGACCTGAGTTAAACTACTGGGACAGTAACCACCGCGATAGATAATAAATTTGAGGGAAGGGTCAGTGATTCATATTGATCAAAAAACCCACACGCTTCAAGACGGTACAACAGTTATCGTCTTAGCACCGACAGGACGGTTGGACATCACTACAGCTTGGCAATTCCGCCTCAAGTTGCAAGAGTGTATTTCCAAACTCAGCCGCCATGTCGTAGTGAATCTTGGTCAGGTTAACTTTATCGATAGTTCTGGCCTGACCTCACTTGTAGCAGGTATGCGGGATGCGGATAAAGTTAAGGGAAGTTTCCGCATTTGCAATGTTCATCCCGAAGCCAAACTGGTGTTTGAAGTCACCATGATGGATTCTGTGTTTGAAATCTTTGAAACGGAAGAAGAAGCTCTAGAGGGGGTGCCACGCGCAAGTTGAGCACTCCTGCTGGCATCGATTGCAGTGTCGCGGGTAATTTAAGCTTGAGGCTCACAAAATGCGCCGGAACCCTGCACAAGAATAGGAAGCAGGTAAACTCTTGCCAGCTTCCTTATGCTTTCTTCCTTTCTTGAGAGGTTGAGAGGTTCACCAAAACACTAAAGTAGAAGAATAGGTCAAGGTAAAGTCTTGCCTTCTATCCTAGATAGCTAAATCTTTCTTCCTTGTTTATTGTTGCTTCTTGCTTCAAACCAATATCTCAGCAGCAAAATCCTGACGCTTGACAAATCTAAAAGGGCCCATTAAAGCTCCCCAGATAGCCTTGCCTGTCGTGGGGCTTATTCCTTTGTCGTAGCTGAGAAATTCCTCGCCTGCGGCTTCAAATCCCAAGTCTACTTGGTAATTTTGCCCCCCGTAGGCAAAGCCGCAGCGAGTGCCCTCCGGCAAAGATGCCCGAAAGCGATAGCTGTTTGAGCCTAAATTTTGCACTGCAACCGACAGGGTGCAGCCGGGGAGGAGTTGGATTTGCTCCTTCGTTAGCTTTCCAAGCAAGTCGGGGTTGCAACCGGCTCCTTTGACGGCTGTAATGTCGTGGAACATATAATACTGAGCTTCGATAAGTCCCGGCGCTATCTGTGAGTGCCTCAGTTGCACGATGCGGGGGCGGTATGGCTTGTCTAATTCCAGAATGTTGGCTTGTTCGGCAAACAGGGCAATGCTGGGTTCGGAAAATAAACGAACCGGCAGGGGTCTTTGCCACAAACGAAGGTGGACGTACCACGTCGGCTCTGCTAGCGCTTGTTCCCGGTTGTCAAATTCGCCCGCCATGTACTGGGCTAAAGCTATTAATTCAGGAGAAATTGTCATGTTTGTTTGATTTTTCACAATTAGTGGTTGACAAGAAAAAGTTATTGTGATATGCAAGACAATATCTAGGCTGGGCAAGTCAGAAGATTAGATTTATGAGCGATCCCAGCTAAGCTATGATTGTAAAGATACTGGGGTTTTTCCCTCCTATTGCGACATATTAATTGTTGCTGCCGATCGCGCGTAAAATTTTTTTGATAAAATTTTGTCTCGCAAGGAGGCGGCAACGCTTAAAAAAACTGGCACTTTTTGTCAGACCGATCGCAGAATTGACTCCCACGACTTTACTCACGCCGCGCTGGCACGCCCGCTACGGCAAAATTATTTATCTATAAGACTCAGGTGAACAATAACCGTACTGTTTCAGATACTAAGCGAAGTTTCTATACGATTCACACTCGACCGATCAATTCAATTTACCGTCGAGTGGTGGAAGAGTTGATGGTAGAAATGCACTTGCTTTCGGCGAATGCCGATTTTCAATACGACCCGATTTATGCTTTGGGTGTAGTGACAGCTTTCGATCGATTCATGCTTGGGTACGCCCCAGAAGCAGACAGAGTTTCGATTTTTAACGCTTTGTGCAAGTCCCTAGAAGACGATCCAGATCGCTACAAGCAAGACGCTCAGCGATTGGAAAGCTTGGCAGATAGACTTTCCGGGCAAGAGTTGCTCTCGTGGCTCGATCGTTCGACCAGCTTTGAAGATACAGCGGAGTTGCAAGCGTCTTTAGGGGCGATCGCCAGCAACCCTCAATTTAAGTACAGCCGCTTGTTCGCGATCGGTTTGTTCTCGCTGTTAGAAAAAGCTGACCCTAACTTAGTAAAAGACCAAGAAACGCGAAACAACGCGATCGCCAAAGTCAGTGCGGCCTTGCACCTGCCAGAAGACAAAGTTAGCAAAGATTTAGATTTGTACCGCAGCAATTTGGAAAAAATGGCTCAAGCGCGGATAGTGCTTCAAGATGTCATCCAAGCGGAACGGAAAAAACGCGAAAAGCGAGAAACAAAAGTTACCGCTGGCCCCTCGGCAGACTCTTCTGACAGCAACAATTAATCGTTTGAGGGAAGAAGGAAGAGGGAAGAAGGAAGAAGGAAGAGGGAATTTTTTATTTGATGCAACAAATAAAGAAAACTCTTAAATTTTAATTTTTTTTCTTGAATTCTGGCTTCGGTCTTGTGCCTTCTGGCTTCGGTATTCAGATGAATCTTGCTGACTCAGAAACTAAAAATCCCGCTTTCTGAATTGAGCGGGATCGACTTAACTGAAATAGAGCTGTTGGGGTGGTACTAAGGCTGCGGCTCAAAATTAGTCGCGTTAGCTTGCAGCCAAGTGCTTAGCTGTGAAAGAACCTCGTTTCCAGAAGACTTGCCCAAAGCTGTCGGGTTTGGGGTGTCGGGCCTGTCCAAGTTGCGGGCGATGGCTGCGTTGACTTCTTTGGAAATCAAATCGTGAAGTTGCTCTTTGGCCCTAGCCCGTTGAAAATGAGCGCCCTCTTCCGTCGTAGCGTAAAGAGGTGGCAGCCTATTTAAAGCATAAGCTGCAATATCTCCGACATCGAGACTAAGGTCGCTCGTCGCCTCAATTTCGGCCACCCTAGCGATCGCATCGCTCAGGACCAACTCTTCCATCACGTTGATGAACTGTTTGCGTGGCAGAACCACAACTTCGCCAGTCAACAAAGATCCCATCAGACGATCGAGAGCCATGTACTCTTCGATCGACAATTCCGAAGCCGTATTGCAGATCCGTCCCACCTCAGCTTCCATAGACGGCGTTAAATAACCATCCTGCAAAGCCTGTTCAACAATTTTTTCAATACTCATATATGCGTCCCCGCTCAACGGCATCATTAATAAAGTTTTGTGAAGACGCGATTGTTAGCGTCTTGAGATTCGAGTTGTGAGGGTTGAGTTGAGAAATTTTATACAAATCCTAACTCAATACAGATAACCCATAACAGTTATCTGCACACCCCAGCCACAAACTTACCCCATAATTGACTGATAAATCCGTCAAAACCTGTAAAAAATCCTACTCAACTCCCTGAAGCCGCCAAGGAACAGGATCGACGGACTGCCCATGCACGTAAAGTCCCCAATGCAGGTGAGGGCCTGTAGAAGCCCCAGTTGACCCCAGAGCACCAATTACTTGACCGGCTTTCACGACATCGCCTTCCTTGACATCAATCCGGCTGAGGTGCATCAAAATACTTGCTACCCCCTGACCGTGGTCGATACCAACCACGTTCCCGTGGATTTTGAAGCCTTGCGATTCGCGTCCCACTAGAGACACCCGACCTGCTGCCGGTGCCACTACAGGGGAACCGTAAGCACCTGCGTAATCAACGCCGCGGTGGTAGTAGTCTTGAGCAAATACCCCATTATAATAACGTCGCACCCCGTAAATAGTAGTAATTTCGCCGGAGTTGGGGCGCAACAATTTGCCGTCCCAAAATTTTTCGGGTGTCACCAGTGCTTTAAATGCGTCTACGCGATCGAATTCAGCATCTGTACCTTCCTCGTCTTTCCCAGGCGGTAGCCAGATGGATTGAGTGGGAAAATCTCGACCGCGCACTTGCACGCTCAACTTCTGCACTTGTCCATCACCTGTGACTTGGATTTGGCGGGCACCGGGTTTCTCTAACGGCGTCGTCGGCAGCAAGGCCCGAAAGCGCCCGTTGCCGATGGGAAAGGCGGGGTAGTTTTTTTGCTGTAGAGAAACTTTTGGAGTTTCCCCGCCATTACCGTCAGCCTGAATAATTACTGACAGCGTATCTCCCAGTTCGGGATTTGTCGGCGTCACAACTACCTGCAAAGCTTGCACCGGCAGGGCCAAACTCAGAAAGCCAGCAACAATTCCCCCGATCGAACTGGCGGTTAGCTTGTTTGCTTTGAACTGCCGCCACGGCCAAATCAAACCCCTAACTATCTCCGCACTTAGCCCGCCGTTGCCTCGACTCACAGTCATTATCATCACTAGGTGTCCTTAATCTTTGTCTCGCTGATATATTTTTAACTATCTAGACTAACTATAGCAATCCGCAATAAGTCGAGAGAAAAAGCCTTAGGTAAAAAGCTTGGTCAAAGATTTGGAGATGAGAGACTAACTTAAATAAATACTTAACTTGAGGTGATAAGAATAATAAAAATTCCCGTAGCGGGGAGGAAAGCCCGCTTGATGCAGACGCTCACACTACCGTTTCCATTACAAATCTAGGAGATCCCAAGTTTCAACAGAAACACTCTTAATCTATAACTGGATGATTATATTTTATCAGTCCTAGGTACTATTACATAACTTTAACAATTGGTATTAGTTATAGTTCACGGCGCTGCAACCGAATTATTTTTAACTCGTCTGCTGTTAAATCAATTCTTTCTTAGCAGTTTATTTTATGATAACCTTCCTCAAACTCTCTAGTTATTTTAGCCTGTTTTTGGCAAAATAGTATTGATTCCCAATTTTAAAATCTCACCTCTAAAATGGTATGAGATAAAAATTGAGACTTGCTATAATCTTATCACCTAGAATTATAGGGATTCAAAGGTAGCAGTGAAACCATCTAATGTCAAGCATTCTTCCATAAATTCCTCTACATCATTGACATTCTCAAGCTGATATTCCATGATGCGTTGACCGTCGCCTTTCATCTTTTTGGAAGAGGAAGGCGTGGCCGGATATTTGGCCGCGATGGCTTTGAAAGCTTTGGAATGGGTCTCCCAGCTTTCAGCAGAACATTTTATGATTAAAAGCCACATGATTAAATTCCTCTTTGGGTTTGGTTTACTAATAGTCTGACACGAGTAAAACTTAGATTGATAGTGCCGACAAATCAAGGGATTCTGTTGTTTGGAAAAAAGCTAAAAGCCGAGCTACTATGTGAGCGACACCACCCTTAACATTAGACTCAACATTCAAAGGCATCACCGGATCGTGGAGTGATAAGCGTAACAGAAACCAGCCTGATTCGCTAGCTGACGTGCAGGAAATTCGCAAACCTTCGTAGTTATTGGGAACTATTTTCCAGTCTGCTTGGGTTGAGACAAATTCTTGCAGTTGTTCAATAACGCGATCGCCGTGAGCCTTGAAATCATCTACACCTAGCTTAATCCTAAATTCTGCACTTTCTTCGGGTTCTTTTAAATTCGCAATTAAATCTGGCAAAGATTGATTTGCTAGCTTTGACTTAGCCAATTCAATTAATAATTTGCTGACTAAATAAGCGCCATCATCCAGAAAGTAATTTTCTTTCAAAGCTCCATGTCCCGATGTTTCAATCGCCAGCCATGATTCCTGTCCGGCTTCATTGAGGCGTATCGACTCGTCAATCACATTTTTGTAGCCACGTTTAAAGCGATGGTGAATCCCTTTTAGATCCTCTTCGATGAATTGTGTCAAGCCATCACAGGTGATAGAATCGGTAACAATGGTAGAGCCTGGGTGTTCTTTTAATACGATCGCAGAAATCAACGCAATTAAGCGATTGCGATTGAGTTCCTTGCCAACTTTATCGACAGCCGCGCTGCGATCGACATCGGTATCAAAAATAATCCCAAAATCCGCTTGATGTTCAATTACCGCTTGACAAATTGACTGCATTGCCTGTTTATCTTCGGGATTTGGCACATGATTGGGGAAAGTACCATCGGGTTCTAAAAACTGACTGCCCGTAGTGTCTGCACCTAAAGGTTTTAAGACTTTATCAACATAAAAACCGCCAGCACCATTGCCCGCATCCACAACTACTTTTAATCCTGTTAGTGGTTCATCAAAATTATCGGGATGATTGACTGATTCCCTAATCTTTGTGACAAATTGGTTAGCATAAACAGAGATAAAATCATGCTTTGTAATCTTACCGGGCGATGAGGCTGGCTCAAAGTAATTGCTTTGGGCTAGTGTTAAGATATCTGTAATATCCTGCTTTTGTAACCCACCTTTGGCAGTGAAAAACTTTAAGCCGTTTCGATTAAATGGCAAATGGCTAGCAGTGAGCATAATCGCGCCGTCGCAATCAAAACCAGGGGTAATGGTACTCATAAACATGGCGGGGGTTGAGGCCATTTCAAAGTCGTACACGGTTGCACCAACTGAGGCGATTCCCTCCATGACTGCTTGCATTAAGGTTGGCCCTGATAGGCGGCTGTCACGCCCGATCGCGATCGTTAATTCGGCCGCTGGTTTATTGACTTTTTGCACCAGCCAACTGACAAAGGATTTACCTAAGATTGTCGCAATTTCTGGCGTTAGGTTGACTGTTTCATTGGGAACGCCTTCGAGGGCTATACCGCGAATGTCTGATCCATTTTGAAGTTTTGTCCAGTTGAAGATTTGCATAATAATTGATGGTAAGTAAAAAGATCGGAGTCGGCGGTTGAAACCGATCGTACAAAGTTTGTTCTATGGCTAGACGGTTCGAGTCAGATTAGCCGAACTTCCTGCGCGGACTAAGAAATAAACAGGGGAGAAATTTTAGATTTGGTATTATTAGTCATTAGGGTGACAGAGTTTTTCAATTCAATCAGCTAATCGGCATTTAAGTTGTATTTAAAGAAACAATCCCAGTCTTGGGGATGGGATTTGAGCAACGCCCAAAATATCCAATTGCAATGTTGAACAGCTTACTGAGAATTTTTGCCCCATCACCGCTAAGATTAAGCTCTAATTCCTTAGTCGCGTTCAACGCTGTAAATGGCCTGCAAGCGGAACTCACCATGAGGGGGAACTTCCACAATATCTGTAGCTGCATTGCTCGTTTCTACGCAGAGTAAACGCTGATAATCTGCATCATCAAGGTCGGCCATATTTGCAGAAATTGTCACCCAGGGATTCCACACTACGACGGATTTACTACCAGATGATTTAATGCGAATCCGACGATTGAGGGCGCTATCGTCAATGACTAATTCATTGGTGACATCGAGATAAATGCGATCGACTTCACCTGTTACTACCACTGCACCCACTTGAGTTTTTTCCACACCACCATCCGCTTTATCAAGATACTGGCTATTTTCTAAACCTAAAACCTGCACGCGGTTGATATCGCCGACTTGGAAATAGGTGTGCAAAGCTTGGGTGAGGGGAAATGCTTTGTCGCCTAAATTGCGGGTGATTAATTCTAGAGTGAGGCTGGTGCCGATCGTAATCACGATCGCCAGTTCAAAGGCTTGGGGCCAAATTGCTCTAGTTTCATCGGTATCCTTGAGCCCAAGAGTGACTTTGGTTGCGCCGTCTGGAGTTGTGGCGGTTTCTAGCACATTCCAGAGGCGATTCCGCACAAACCCATGACTCGGACGCCCCAAGGCTTCGGGATCGGGGCCAAACCAGGGCCAGCAGATGGGTATACCGCCTTTGATGGCTTTCCCTTCGGCATAGTAGGCTTTTTCGCTGACGAACATCAAGTCTGTGGTTTCGGCGGCGGGTTGAAAGGAGAGCACTTGACCGGAATACACAGAAATTAAGGCTTTGGCTTGACCGTTGTCGATGTGAATCATCGGGAAACCACCGTTTCCCGTGGCAAAGGTGAGGTTCCCGGCAATGCCGTAGTCTGTGTTTAACTGGTCAATACTCATGCTGTTGGCTTGGTGAATTGCTTTACAATTATCCGATATTATGGTTGCTAGATTGATTAGATTGTTGGGTTGGACGGGGGAAGGTGCGATCGACACAACCATGCCCTCCGACAAACACATTGGGAGTGCCAACTGGTCGCGAGGGGATGTGCGATCAAACCCACCGACAAACTTTGCTGATTTCTCCGTAAGCAAGCCGATCGCGTTTAGCCGCGAGCTCGTTGAGGATGGGATGCCCCGATCGCCAGCTTCCCGCCCAACTATGAATCAGCAGCAACGGCTTACCTGTGCAACCTCGAATCTCGTGCATTTCACCAGCCATTCGGTCTCCCGTTGAGCCATTGGGTTAAATTCAGTTGAGTCGATCGACTTTCATGCGCCCCACTTCACAACTCCTGACGAGTCGGACGGATGATCATTTCGTTGACATCCACATCACCGGGCTGCTCAATGGCATAGGCAATCGCCCGGGCGATGGCATCGGCATCAATGGCGACTGAATACAACTGATTCACCCCTGATGCCGTATCACCATGAGTGATGGTACTGGTCAACTCAGTCGCAACCGCACCGGGTGAAATGTTGGTAGAACGAATTTCACCGTTTGACTCCAGCCGCAGCCCTTCGGAAATCGCTCGCACTGCATACTTGGTAGCACAGTAAACTGCCCCCGCCGGAAATACTTTGTGTCCTGCAACAGACGACAAGTTGATTACGTGCCCAGACTTCTGTTGGCGCATAGTCGGGAGCACCGCAGCGATGCCGTAAAGCACGCCTTTAATGTTGACATCAATCATTTGATCCCACTCATCGACCTTAATCTGGTCAAGGGGAGACAGTGGCATTAAACCCGCATTGTTGACCAGCACATCAATGCGTCCATAGGTTTCAAGGGTTGCGTCCGCCAATGCTTGCACCTGGGCGCGATCGGCAATATCGGTGACTCGATAGGCAACTGTGCCACCTGTTTTTTCGATTGCAGCCACCAAGTCCTTGAGTCTATCTTCGCGGCGGGCAGCAAGCATGAGTTTGGCTCCGCTGGCGGCTAGACGATGAGCGGTGGCTTCACCTAAACCGCTACTTGCTCCTGTAATGATGACAACCTTGTTTTGAATCTCAGACATATTCACTCCTGTTAGTTGATTAAATCGACTCGCGTCACGGCGATGAGAACGTGCCTTGTACTTGAAGGGATCGCAGAATCAAAAAAGCTTTTATTGAGCGACTGGTTTACAGAAACACTAAAAAAGGGATTCCTAGTGGCTCTGTGTAAAACCGATCGCAAATCCGCTTAATTACCAAGCGCGAGCGTATTGAATTGGAGCAGGCACTGATTGACGTAGTTGCTTCGCAGCCCGCATCGGCCAATAAGGATCGCGCAGCATTTCTCTGGCAAGTAATACCATATCTGCTTGACCTGTACGGATGATGTGGTCGGCCTGCGCGGGTGCAGTAATCATACCAACGGCTCCGGTGGCGATGTTGGCTTCGCGTCGAATGCGATCGGCAAAGGTAGTTTGATAACCTGCACCCGTCGGAATCTTTTCACCCGGTACAATTGCGCCTGAGGAACAATCGATTAAATCAACGCCCAGTGACTTTAATTTATCGCTGAGTGCAATACTTTGTTCAATGTCCCAACCATTTGGAACCCAATCGGTTGCAGAGATGCGAACCCAAAGCGCTGTTCGATCGGGCAAAACATTTCGCACCGCTTGTACGACTTCACATAAAAACCGGATGCGATGCTCAAAACTGCCACCATAGTCATCTGTTCGTTGATTGCTCAAGGGAGACAGAAATTCATGGAGTAGGTAGCCGTGAGCGGCATGAATCTCGATTACGTCAAATCCGGCTTCGAGGGCGCGTTGGGCTGCGTTCACAAAGAGTGTCGTCTGCTTCTGAATGTCTTCAATACTCAGAGCGATCGGGGCGGGGCTATCGGGTTCAAATGGAATGGCGCTAGGGGCGAGCGAAGTCCATCCTCCTTGAGATTCCGAAAGCACATCGCCGCCATCCCACGGAAGTGCTGTACTGGCTTTTCGACCTGCATGAGCAAGTTGAATTCCCGCAACTGCACCGTTGCGGTGAATTAACTCGACGATTCGCGCCCACATTTCAATGTGAGGATCTTGCCACATTCCCAAATCTTGCGGCGTAATTCGTCCTTCAGGCTCGACTGCCGCTGCTTCAGTCATGACAAGCCCTGCGCCTCCTACGGCTCGACTGACGAGATGAACCAGATGCCAATCATTCGCGAATCCATCAACGCTTGAATATTGACACATGGGAGAAACTGCAATGCGGTTGCGGAATGTAACACCGCGTTGATCCAATGGCTCAAATAAATGCGACATGGTTGTAAACCCGTGAGTTATAAAGTGCACAGATGTCAAGCACAGACTTTCTTCACACTGGGAAGTTGACTGACCTCATTCCACCAAGTCCGCAGCTTTGAAGTTCGCGCGATCGTTGCTTCGTCCTCTGGAGCCTGCGATAGGTAGGTGAAGACCGGAATTAGGTAGAAATCGGCAATGCTCAGTTCGTGACCGAGCAAATACGGGTGTCCTGCAGTTAGGGACTCGATCGCCTCTAGCGCAGTTTTTACAGGTGCGACGGCAGCTTTGTCCCACCTACATCCCGAATGGACAAGTCATTTTTAGGTATCAAGAGCAACGACCAAATTACTTGTCTAAAACCTAAATCTTTATTGTTAGCAAAACCGGGGATTACTAGAAAAAGAGACAAAAGTGCCTGAGTAATTATCCAGTATATCGGGTAAATCCGCAAGCAGGGCTTGAATAAATAAAAACGATTTTAACTAATCCTTTTTACCGAGCGCAGATTGGTGAACCTACACCGTGATAAAACCGCTCAATACCAAAAAGTAATCAACACCACTTTATTCGGCCTGAAATGGATTAAAAAAAGTAACTTGATTTAATCTCACCGCGCTCATCTCGTTGAGGTGAAACATTACCCTCAATCAAGGCGCAATGCCTCGCTCTAGTTGCAAGAGGTTAAGCTTTTTTTGAGGAGTGAAACTCTTTGGTCTCAGAAAATACCTGGTTCTATAGTTGCAGTTGCCCTGGCTCCCCAACTACAGTCAACCCCCTAAACATAATCAACACATTAGACACTATAATATAACTTTATACTTTTTTCATAAAGTTGTGCAAGAAGACTTCCGACTGATCGTTGACTTAGTTCTAGTTCTCGCTGCTGCCGCAGCAGGAGGACTCTTTGCATCCCTGTTGCGACAGCCGGTAATTCTCGGCTACCTGCTGGGAGGGATCGTAGTTGGGCCGGCCGGTTTGGGGCTGATTAAAGAATTAATTCAGGTAGACACCCTGGCTGAATTTGGGGTTGCCTTTCTGTTATTTGCCTTGGGAGTGGAATTTTCCTTCGCCGAACTCCAAAAAGTTAAAACCATTAGTTTGGGCGGGGGGGGCTTGCAAATTGTGCTGACGATCGCCATTACTACTGCAATTTCCTTGGCTGTAGGGTGGGTAGAATCGCCCGCTCAAGGCGTGTTTTTAGGAGCGATTCTGTCGCTTTCTTCGACCGCAGTCGTCCTGAAATGCTTGATGGAGCGCAATGAAGGCGGTACTTCCCACGGTCAAGTCATGCTGGGAATATTAGTAGTTCAAGATTTGGCTTTGGGGCTAATGCTAGCGGTTTTGCCGGCACTCAACCAGCCCGCAGAAGCGATCGGCATGACGGTAGCGTGGGCCCTGCTGCGGATCGGGTTATTTGCTGTCGGTGCTGTAGTCGCCGGCATTTGGATGGTACCGCAGTTGCTGCGATACCTCGCGAAAACAGAAAGTCGAGAACTGTTTTTGCTGGGAGTTGTGGTTTTGGCTTTAGGGATTGCGCTGCTTACAGAATATTTGGGTTTCTCGATCGAGATGGGCGCATTTGTGGCGGGTTTAATGATTTCGGAGGTGGAATATGCCGACCAAACTCTAACTTATGTCGAGCCTTTGCGAGATATTTTTGCATCCTTATTTTTTGTCACCATCGGAATGTTAATTGACCCGGTGTTTCTGTGGAACCATCTAGAAGTAATTCTGGGACTGGTATTTATAGTATTTGTCGGCAAATTCTTGATTATAACGCCGATCGTCCGACTATTTGGCTATCCGCTAAAAACAGCATTGATCGCAGGTTTGGGCTTAGCTCAAATAGGAGAATTCTCCTTTGTACTCGCTAGTTCCGGTCAAGCTATGGGGCTGGTTTCGCGAGACGTTTACCTGTTAATTTTAGGAACGACGGCAGTCACCCTCGTGCTGACTCCCTTTGTATTGAGAAGCGTGCCGCAGTTATTGAAATGGGCGGAAAATTTCGGGCCTTTGCAGCGCTATTTTGACGAAACATCTCAACCTGTGGCAATAGCTGAAACTTTGCCGGAACACAATTATGTTGTGGTTTGCGGCTACGGGCGAGTCGGCAGAATTTTAGTCAAAATGCTGCAAAGTCGCAACTGTTCAGTTGTGGTGATCGACGAGTCAGAAAGTAGAATTCAAGAGTGCAGAGTCCAAGGAATTCCTTACATTTACGGGAATGCTGCCAGCTTGCACGTATTGGAAGCCGCCCGGGTGGAACGGGCAAAAGCAATGGCGATCGCCCTTCCCGATCCCATGAGCACTCGCTTGTGTCTGAAGCGGGCTTTAGAATTAGTCCCGGATTTGGATATTGTGGTGCGGGCCAACCAAGATAAAGACATCGAACTGCTTTACCAACTGGGGGCCTGGGAAGTCGTGCAGCCGGAGTTTGAGGCGAGTTTAGAACTGTCTGCCCACTTGTTGGCTAGTATTGGGATCTCGGCAATGGCGATCGGGCGGGAAGTGCAGCAAATTCGCAGCAGCCGCTATCTGGAATTGCGGCCACCGCGCGAACCTTTGGCGATTTCGCGGGATTTGAAAGTGGCGGTTCGAGATATGAACAGCGAGTGGTACAGCTTGCCGTCGGGTTCTCCCATCGCCAGCATGACTCTGGAAGAAACTAACCTGCGCCAGTTGACAGGCGTCAGCGTGATGGCGATCGTCCGCGAGAATGGCGAGGAAATTGATTATCCTAACGGCAAGACAGCTTTGCACTCGGGCGATCGACTTTTTGTAGTAGGAGAACCGGAAGAACTCATCAGTTTTGAGTTGCTGGCGAAGGGCGAAGTTGCGGTGCCGCAGGGCGACAGTTCTTGCCAGTGGCTGAGGTTGCCAGCAAACAGCCCTTGGGCGGGCAAAAAACTGTCAGAGGTAGATTTGCTTAGCCAGTACGGGGTGCAGGTGCGGGCGATCCGCCGGGAAGGGAAATTTACTCGCTGGCCCGACGGAACTACGAATTTGCAAGAAGGCGATCGTTTGCTGCTGTGCGGCGGCTTTTACGAACTCGGCTTGATGCAGCGGACTGCCTCACCACCGGGGCCGCAACCTGCTTTAAAGCTGCCTTTTGTCACGGCCCAAGTCAGCGAAAAGCTGTTTAGCGATTAGGGAAGGAAGAAAGAAGAAGGAAGAAGGAAGAGGGAAGAGGGAAGAAGGAAGAAGGAAGAGGGAAGAGGGAAGAAGGAAGAGGGAAGAAGGAAGAAGGAAGATTTGTTCCACTGTCTCCCTCTCCCAATCTCTCCGTCTCCATTCTCCCACTGTCCCCCTCTCCCACTCTCCCCGTCTCCTCAGCCGTTGGGTTTGAGATAAGCAATTGCTGGCCGCGAGATCAGAATTTGTGTTTCTGAGGCATCGACGAGGCAAATGCAGCTATGATCCTGCCAAAAAATTCTACCCGCTAGTGAGTCGCCGGTCAGGAGTTTGATCTCCACCTGTTCTTTGTCTTTGATGTAGCTTTGTATTAAGCGAACGCTGGGCAATCCGGTTTCAAATTCAGACATAGTTCAGAAAAATATAGTCAAATATTACCTTAAACCATATTCTTCTGTTTATACCGTTTAACCCTTACTGCCGCAATTACAAGTGCCTGTACCCGATGAGAGAGAAACCCATTGGCGGTTACTTTTCGACCGATATTCATTGAGCCATTGACATCAGCATTAATTAGATATCGCTGTGCAGTTATAAAAATTATATTTGTTTATATTTGACTAGAAAGGACTATAAATTGCATAAAGTTTTATAATACTGGGAAATGGGTAATTTGGTCATCAAATTATCTAATCAGTTTTAACCAAAAGAGGTTTGTTTTTATGCCGATCGAGTTTGCGAAGTATCACGGACTGGGAAATGATTTTATTCTGATTGACAACCGCCACTCGTCAGAACCAGTGATCGCACCAGAACAAGCTGTGGATTTGTGCGATCGACATTTCGGGATTGGCGCAGACGGTGTGATATTTGCTCTTCCGGGTCAAAACGACACTGACTATACGATGCGGATTTTTAACTCCGACGGTTCGGAACCGGAAATGTGCGGCAACGGGATTCGCTGTTTGGCTAAGTTTATCGCCGATTTGGAATCGAAAGAAATTCACCCCCCCCAACCCCCCCTTGCTAAGGGGGGGAGTGAATCGGAAGAAAGTGACCCCTCCCTTGCTAAGGGGGGGAGTGAATCTAAGACTGAGTACCGGATTCACACCGGTGCGGGCGTTATTATCACCGAATTGCGATCGGACGGTCAGGTGAAGGTGGATATGGGGGTTCCCCGGCTGCTGGCGGCGGAAATTCCGACAACTTTGGCCGCACCGGATGCCAAAGTTATAGATGTGCCGATCGAAGTTGCCGATAAATCTTGGTCTGTTACCTGTGTCAGCATGGGTAATCCTCACTGCATTACGTTTGTAGAGGATGTTACGGCTGTTGCTTTAGAAACTGTCGGGCCTCAATTCGAGCACTACCAAGCCTTCCCGCAGCGTACCAATACGGAATTTATTCAAGTGGTACGTTCGGACTATGTAAAAATGCGGGTGTGGGAAAGAGGCGCGGGTGTTACTCTAGCTTGTGGGACTGGTGCTTGTGCTGCTGTGGTAGCTGGGGTGTTGGTAGGGAAGTGCGATCGGACAACTGCGGTTGAGCTCCCCGGTGGCGTTTTGGAAATCGAATGGGCAGAAGTTTCTGGGCGGATTTACATGACCGGGCCGGCACAGCGAGTATTTACTGGTTGTATTAGTGATTAGTGATTAGTCATCAGTCATCAGTCATCAGTCAGAAGGTTTTTTTGGTGGAATTCACTAACAATAAAAATTATTGAATTAAAATTTTTTATTGAATTCTGACCAATGCCTTCCGCCTTCACAAATCCTTGGCTGCGGACTGAAGACTGAAGACTAATAACTAAGCCTGAAATCTAAAATCTAAAATCTAAAATCTAAAATCTAAAATTAAGTAGGTGGGCTTGCATGGCTGGAGGTATTTATCTGATTCAGGACGACGATAGGCTGGTAGAAATGATGGAACAGCCCTACGACTCGGAAGACCAGTTACAAGACTTGCTACTAACTTATCCCAATTTGATCGCGGGAGACCAAATCGATCGGGCGACGGCGCGGAGGTGGCTGTTAATTTCGCGGGAAGCAGCAGTGGCCAGCGATGAGGAAACAGCGGTACAGTGGTCGCTGGATCATTTGTTTCTCGACCAAAATGCCGTTCCTACTTTGGTGGATGTGCGGCGAACTCCGAATGCCGAACTGCGGCAAAAAGTTTTGGGTCAGTCGATGGACTATGCTGCTAATGCGTGGGTTTATTGGCCGGTCGATTCAATTATTGCTCTGTTTGAAGCTAATTGTCGCGATCGGGGTCGCGATCCCGAACAGATTTTTGAAGAGTTTCTCGGTGCGGATGCTAATGAAGACCTATTTTGGCAGAAAGTTAAAACTAATTTGCAAGCGGGTAAAGTTCGCTTAGTGTTTGTAGCTGACGAGATTTCCGCTGAAATGCGCCGAGTGGTGGAATTTCTCAACGAACAAATGGACCCGGTTGAAGTTTTGGCCCTGGAAATTAAGCAGTATGTAAGCGAAGACGGTTTAAAAACGCTGGTTCCCAGAGTGATCGGTCAGACAGCCGAAGCACAGCAGAAAAAATCCAGCGCAACGCGCGAAAGAAGGCGTTGGGATGAATCTTCATTTTTTGCGGAAATAAAAGCTAGACGAGGCGCGGACGAGGCGCATATGGCAAAAGCAATTTACCTTTGGGCAAAAAGTCAAGAACCCGAAGTTCAAATCCAGTGGGGAACGGGGGACGCCTACGGCGGTTTCGCCGCTCAATTGCCTCAAAAGGGCAGAAAACCCTATCAGTTATTCACTGTAGATATTGCTGGCAGAATGGAGATTTCTGCTGACAATTACGGTTCCCAGCCGCCGTTTAATGGGGAACACAATTGGCTGGAATTGAGAAGTAAACTGAGTTCGATCGGTCTGTCGCTACCTACAGAACCGGGCGAGAGAAGGTCGCCAAGTCTGGCTTTGTTTACTTTGCAAGACGAATCTGCCCTCAAGCAAGTTATGGAAACTTTTGATTGGGTGATTGAGCAAATTCAAACGTTATAGTTATCAGTCATTTGTAGGGTGATATTTGGCGCAACTTACCCCTATTTTTAGGGTGCGCCGAATATCACTGAAGAACGATCGGGAAGCCCCTGGTTTTAGCACTTTACCCTTATTAGCTGATTTCATTTGTCCTCAATCTTGATTAAATAGTTATTAGTTGTTAGCTGTTAACTACTAACTAATCACCAATGACTAATGACTAATAATCATGACTATTGATAGCGAATGTTTGCTTGTTTCAAACGCCGCAATGCTTCTCCCAGCCGATCGCAATCTGCAATTAAACTAATTCTCACATATCCTTCGCCGCCGGGCCCAAAAGCATTACCAGGAGTCACCACAACACCGGTTTGCTGCAAAACATTCAGGGCAAAATCAGTCGAACTCATGCCCGGAGTGCAGGGAACCCAAAGATACATTGCAGCCAGAGGTTTGGGAATATTCCACCCTAATTCTGCCAATCCTTCCACCATGAAATCCCGGCGAGTCCTGTAACGATTCTGCACTTCGTCCAAGTAACTATCGGGCAATTGCAGTGCTGTTTCTGCTGCTGTTTGCAAAGCGGAAAATATACCGTAATCTAGGTTAGTTTTTAATGTCCGCAAACCTTGGATAATTTTGCTATTTCCTACTACAAAACCGACGCGCCAGCCGGCCATATTGTAGGTTTTGGACATGGTGTGAAATTCGACGCCGATTTCTTTACCGCCGGGAATTTCTAATAAACTTGTCGGTTGATAGCCGTCAAAGGCTAATTCGGCATAACACAAGTCGTGAACCAGCAAGATTTGATGTTTGTGTGCGAAAGCCACAATATCTTTGTAAAATTCGCGGGGTGCAGTTGCTCCAGTCGGATTACTGGGATAATTGAAATAAAGTATTTTGGCTTGTTCGGCTACGCTGTCGGGAATGTCGGCTAAGTCAATTACCCAGTCATTTTCGGGTTTGAGGATGATGTTGTGAACTTTTGCACCGGCGATTATTGGGCCGCGAAATAATACGGGATAAGCGGGACTTGGTACTAATATTACGTCCCCTGGATTGATATAGGCGATCGCAAAATGTGCTAAACCTTCTTTAGAACCCAATAAAGGCAATGCTTCGCTTTCTGGATCGAGTTCAACGTTGTAGCGGCGGCTGTACCATTTAGTAATAGTACGGCGAAAACTGGCAGTTCCTTCAAAGGGTGGATAGCCGTGATTTGCAGAATTTTGGATGGCTGCGACGGCGGCTTCTACTACGGGTTGAGGAGTGGCACCGTCGGGGTTTCCCATTCCTAAGTCTATTAAATCGAGTCCTTGTTCGCGGGCGCGGGCTTTGAGTTCGTCGAGACGGGCAAATACGTAGGGCGGTAGTTTTTGCAACCTGTCAGCAGGGCTAATCCAATCCAAGGTCATTTATTTTGTGTCAGTTGTCAGTTTTCCTGGTTTGTAGTAAGGACTTTCGTCCTTGCTAGCACAGCCTTTTCAGGACTTTAGTCCTTACTACAAACTGTTTTAATTCTTAATCTTTAATTCTCCCACAGGTGCGGTGGTAGAAACCATCGCTGCCATTAATTGTTGGGGAACAACTTTAAAAGGCAGTCGGTGAATGTCGGAATTGGGATTGCAGGCTATGTCGGCGGCGCGCTGCAATTCTGCTATGGTAATGTCTCCGAGTCCGAGGTTGTCTAAAGTTTGGGGTAATCCAATCTCGGCGTAAAATTTTAGCAGTTGCTGTCTGGCGCTAGCGGCGAGTTGATTGTTTTGCAGCATTTCTTCTAGTCGCAGTTGTACTAAAATGCCGTAGGCAACTTTTTCGCCGTGCAATGTGCCGTGACTTGCTAATAGATGAGTTAGGCCGTTGTGGACGGCGTGGGCGGCGACGGTGCGGCATTGGGCGCCGCCAATTCCGCCGATTACTCCTGCTAGCAATACGGCTGCATCTGTGACTTCTTGCCAGGTTTCGCTACCGGGTTCTTTGAGGGCGGCGGCTGATTTTTGGAATAAAATATCGCGCAGTATTCTAGCTTGTTGGACGGCGGAAATAATCAGGGTTTGTTCGGAGTGTCCGCTGCTGACTGATGCTTCGTACCATTTGGCGATCGCATCTCCAATTCCTGCTACTAATGTCCGCTGGGGTGCGGTTTGAATTAAGCCGTAGTCGAGTATTAATAAGTCGGGACATCTGGCTAATGTGACATCGTATTGGAATGCACCTTGTTCTGAATAAATGTTAGAAAGGGCTGTCCAAGCGGCACAGGTGGCGGCTGATGTCGGTATTGTGACGATCGGGATTTTGCACTGATGGGCGACGAGTTTGGCTGCGTCTAAGGCTTTGCCGCCGCCGACACCGATGATGAAGTCGGCTTGATGGGTTTGGGCTGCTGCGCGGAGGGTTTCGAGGCTGGTTTCGCTGCAATCCTTGCCGTAGGCTGTTTCAGCGGATTGTAACTGCTGCTGTTCGAGGATTGGTTGCAGGTAGGGTTGGGCGGCGGCGAGAGAGTTGCTGCCGCCGACGATTAGCGGCCGCTTTCCGAAACGGGCGATCGCATCTCCGGCTTGTGCGATCGCCGATCGACCCCGCAATACACAGGCGGGAGCAATTGTCAAGGAATAAATTGCTGTTGGGGTGGCGGTTTTAGTGCTTTGGGTTTGAGTCATCGAACCACTGGATAAGTGACGAGAAGGTTGACGCTTTGCAGGATTGCTGGATTTTCTAGGATAACTCTAATCTATGCGAACATGGTAAGTTTTATAAACTTTTTATTAAGTATTGTTGGGCTGTTGGGGGATGGGAGGGCCCAGTTGAGGGGCGGGCGCAAGTATTCACCCAATTTTAGACTTCCAATTCGATCGTTTTAATAATGTATGTTGCAGAGTGCTGAAAGGACAGATGCTTTGTTTCAGCATAACAATTGTCGATCGAAGGGCTTTACACTGTTGGATACGTTATTGGTCGATCGCTGTTGTCAAGGAAGGAGCTAGTCACGATATGCTCTGCTTTTATACCGGCAACAGGAGATTCCGACGGGAGTAAGAAGAAATTGACATACATGAGCAATTTGCAGTATTTTATAGCTATATAGCGAAAAGAGCTAAGCGTGCACAGTAGCTGCTGCGGTTGAGCTAGACTGTTATGCAACTCAAAGGAGTTTGTGATGTCAATGAAAGTGTTTTTTCACACTAGAAGCCCGCAGGAACGGGGTTGGTCTAACAACGAAAAACGAGAGTTGGCCCGCATTCCCATTTTGGGGGAGTACGTCGCAACTGCGATCTACAGTCCTTGGTTTTGTGTTCAGCTAGTGGTTCACACGCATTTTGATTGTGAATTTGACGCGGAGGTGTACGCAGTTACTGCGGATCACAACGAAGTTCTAGAGATTGCTCAGGCAAATTAAGCAATGACTAAGAAAGTCTCAATTGATTACAATGATATAGCTGCAATTGCCTTTAAATCTGTTTTTCCTCATGGTTGGAGAAGCCTTATCCCTGGTTATGAAATATGGAAACTATTGATTGAACCACTAGCTCAGAAGGTTATTGATGCTGCTACTTTAAGTCAGGGGAATGATCTTGAAAATATCAAGGAAATAATTAGATCTGGCAAAGAAAACGGGGTCGATGAGTTAGAGATAAAAATTGCCAAAGAAGCAGGTATAAATATTGGTACTAACCTAAATGAAATAGGTATTCCTTGTAAGGTGAATTTTAGAGTTGGGTCACAAGGGGAGACTGTTATTAACATAAAGTACAAGTAGAGAGATACAAGTACGAGCATTGCTGAAACTGTAAGTTGTTTGATTTTATCTTAGTAATTAATATATGAGAGGAAAAAGAGAAGTTGTAGAAGCACTATTAGAAAGTCTTTCTATCCTGGAAAGATCGCGCACAGTTAAACTAAATCGTTAGACCGCGAAACTGATAACTAATCAATAATAGAGATTATTTTTTTATATGACACCACAATCACTTGAACAACTTGTGCAGAAAATTCACGAACTTCAAACACTTATGGTGACAGTTGCAACAGGTGAAGCACGTATTCAGGAAAAAGATGATGAGTATAAGCAGCTATATATGGAAGTGAGTTTGAAGCTGGAATTTCTACAAAATGAAGGCTTCAACGTTGACAATCCAAATTCTTTTAGATCCCTGTGGGATTGGTATAATTACTGGTCAGCTCATTTGGCTACTTATGCTTTACGTCGTCAGTATGTTGGGGAACTTTACGAACAGGTTCTAACACCATTTGAAAATACTCTCTACAAGCATCGCGCAAATTCGATGTCGAGTGAAGAACTAATTGACGACTTGCAGCGCAGGTTAGATCAGATGATACCTGAACCCCAGACTAGGTTCAAATTCACAATCAATTCTCTGCACCCAAAAATTATTCAGCGATGCCAGCAACAGTTTGAATTGAGACAGTATGATGATGCAATATTCAATGCGATGAAAACTGTCGAAGAAGAAATTCGAGCTCGTGCATCAGCAGCACCAACTGATGTAGGAGTTGCTCTGGTTTCAAAGGTTATGAATCCTAATCAACAACCAAAGCTCATTTTTAGTTCAGTAAATGCAGAACAGGAGGCAGCACACTCTATGTACCGAGGCGCAATCGGTAGTTTTAAAAATCCACTCAGCCATCGTTTCTTGGATACCTCTGATCCAATAAAAACTTTTGAGATTCTAGGTTTTGCAAGTTTATTAATGCGTATGCTACATGATGCAACTGTAACACCATCTAGCTCAAATGGTGTCTAACAACGCCTATGCACACCGGCCGCAGAGAGTTGATCGGTTATGATGCAGAGGTTACTAGCGTCGAGTGAGTGCGAACGTTACATTTTTTACCGACAGGTGAAACCCGATCGCTCGCCCGTTTCCCATATCCTAGAAAAACACAGGCACGGCCAAGGCTCAAATCAGCTCGGGTTCGATCGCCTTCTCTGTGCGATCGCGCAGGAAACCATCCCTAGTTGATGATGGCTGTAACAGAATTTGTGGGATTATGATTTCTGTGCAATTAGCCTTCTTGCCTTCATGCCAACGAATGATTCTGACCTACAAATCCAAGCGCGAAGAATTCTAGACACGATTGCTTTCATTCCTTTTGAGCAATGTCAACCCTTGACCCGTGGGTTTGAGAGCATTCCTGCGCGTCCTGGCATTTATGCAATCAGGCACAGAAGTGAGGGATTGCTCTACATCGGTAAAACCAAGAGCTTACGAGGCCACTTCAGTGGTGGGCACAAAGCTTTTTTGTGGGCATGGCTCGATAAATATAGCGATGAAGACATACGGATTGCAGTACAGACAATTTCTCACGCTTGAGAACCCTGCGTTACTATTGGAGGTAGAAGCCATCATTCTAAGAGCTACTGAACCCCCTTACAACGTCCAAATTCCAACTGAGATGTAAAGCCATGCAAGCCAAACTTCAAGAGCAACTTTCCCTCGCTGATGCCGAAGTTATTTTAGGACGTTTTCCTGAACGAATTCGTGCTGCCCTAATTGCTCGTGCTGCTGAAATTGAATACCCAATCGAAGCAGTCATTGAGATGGCGATCGCTAGTTTCCTTGACACAGAGGCATTAGGTTTTGCAGATTGCAAACCAGGACGCGGACAATAACAGCGTCAACTGGCGATCGCCGCGATCTAACAACCCGGTTGGAGCGGACTACCGAAAGATATTGGTGGTGATGCAAAAGTTATTTCTAGCTACTCAACCGGAACGTTGCTTTTGGCTGAAACAATGCTTCTAAATTATCTGCCAGTATTGTAACATTAAGCTATTCACCTCTAATTGCTGTAGTTCAGTCTATGAGAAAGCCACAAACTGTTAAAGCTTTGGAAGAGCTAGGACGGGTTCAACTCTCTAAGAGTTTTTTCATGCGTGAGTTTCTTTATTCAGAAATCTCTCAAATTGAAGGTATCCCTAACATTCCTAGCGATCCTGATTTGGCGATCGCAGCAGGAAAGAATTTGTGTGAGAGGGTGCTTGAACCAATTCAAGATGCGCTTGGTCGGATTAGTATCCGCTCAGCCTATCGTTCTTGTGCGGTGAACGCCAAAGGAGCAGAGAATAAAAATCAGTACAACTGTGCCAGTAATGAGTCCAACTATGCAGAACATATCTGGGACGTAAAAGATTCAGAGGGGTATATGGGAGCAACAGTATGTATTGTTGTTACATCATTCATCCCTTACTATGAACGCACTCAAGATTGGACAGCATTGGCATGGTGGATACATGACCACATTGATGCTTATGCAGAAATGACCTTTTTCCCAAACTATGCGGCGTTCAACATTAGGTGGAGCGAGAATCCTAAGGTTTCAAAAGTAATTTATAGCTACGTAAGAAACCCGCACACTGGTAAGAATAGCGGGTATCTGACAAAGGAGGGGATGGATAATTTCTTAGGTTTGCATGAGCAGTTTTACCAAGAATTTATCGATCGCTGACTAAATATCTTTTTGAACTTCTATGCGATAGTTGTAGCCCTGTTCGGTGAGGAAGAGTTGGCGGTGGCGGGCAAAATCTTCCTCGCAAGTTTGTAGCGATACTAATGTATAAAAACTCGCAGTATGTCCGTCAGATTTCGGGCGTAGAATTCGTCCGAGGCGCTGCGCTTCTTCTTGGCGAGAACCATACTTTCCTGATACCTGAAGCAACACATCGGCATCGGGTAAATCGACGGCAAAATTGCCCGCGCGAGACAGAACGTAGAATGCGTCGCTGTGCGATTCGTTTAACCGAAAATAAGCTGAAAAGCTTATGGGATGGTTAGTCTAGCTGATCAAGCAGTTAGT